>NZ_ANKP01000030.1:0-27594 GCF_000319775.1 Cupriavidus sp. HMR-1 | reverse complement strand
CCGCCGCCTCGGCGCGTGACCTGGCGCGTGCCGGCCGCGTGCCCGACGTGACCGTCGGCGCCCAGTACGAGCACTATCCGGTTTCCGAGGCCAATACCACCGGCAGCGGCAACAGCTACGGCGTGTTCATTTCGATTCCGCTTTTCGTGCGCCACAGCTTCGGCGGTGAAGCGCGCCGCGCCGAGGTGGACTACTACGCCGCGCTCGACGACCGCAACCGTATCTTGCTGGCCGCGCAGAACGACATCGAACGGCTGCGCAGCCAGCTCGAGTCGGCGCGCGCGTCGCTGCAGCAGATGCAGACCGCCGTGCTGCCGGCGGCGGAGAACGTCGCGCAGAGTGCCGAGTTCGCCTATACGAAGGGTGCCACCGGCGTGCTCGACCTGCTCGACGCGCGCCGCGCGCTGCGTCAGACGCGTCTGGACGCTGTTGACGTGCAGGGCAGCTTCGCCAAGGCCATGGCCGCGTACCGCGCCGCCCTGCAGGCCACCACTTCCGATATCAACAAGCTTCCCCAGGTTCGAACCGATGCATCGCATCCCTGATATGCCGCTCATCTCCCGCGATTCCCGCTTCACCCGTGCCGGCGCCGCGCGTCTGGCGGCTGTGCTGTCACTGTGCGTGCTTACGCTGGGCGCCTGCGGCAAGAAGGAAGCGCCCGAGAACGATGACGAGCCGAAGGTGGCTGGTCAGGTCATCGAGTATCCGGCGAACGTCAAGTCGCTGCCCGGCGTCGTCGGCCAGCCGGTCAAGAGCGGCGGCGATCGCATGCTGAGCATGCCCGGCCGCCTGGTCTGGAACGAAGACAAGACGGTGCGCGTGGCTTCGCCATTCGCTGGCCGTGTGATGGAGATCCTGGTGCAGCCCGGCGTCACCGTGAAGGCTGGCCAGCCGCTGGCGATGCTGACGTCGCCCGATTTTGGCTCGGCCCAGGCCGATGCCCGCAAGGCGTCCGCGGATAGCGCCGTGGCGTCGAAGGCGCTGGCGCGCCAGCGCGAGTTGTATGAGGCCGGCATCATCGCCCAGAAGGATCTGGAGCAGGCGCAGGCGGACAACGCCCGCGCCGCGGCTGACCAGCAGCGCACGCAGGCAGCGCTGCGCATGTACGGCGCTTCCGGCAATGACGGCGTGAACCAGCGTTTCGCGCTGCGCAGCCCGATCGACGGCCTGGTGGTCGAGCGCAATATCAATCCGGGGATGGAACTGCGTCCCGACCAGCCACCCACCGCGCCGCTGTACCTGATTACCGATCCCACCACGCTGTGGGCGCAGCTCGATGCCGCCGAGGCGGACCTTGGCCACTTCAGGCCCGGCGTGACCGTGCAGCTTGCCAGCGCCGCCTACCCCGGCGAGACGTTCACGGGCACTGTGGTCAAGATCGCGGATTACGTTGATCCGTCGTCGCGCAGCGTCAAGGTGCGTCTGTCCGTGCCGAACGCCGACCGCCGCTTGAAGGCCGAGATGTTCGTTACAGCGAAGATGCAGGCCGCGTCGTTCCAGGGGATCTCGGTGCCGTCGAAGGCCGTGTTCCTGGCCGATAACAAGAACTATGTGTTCGTGCGCACCACGCCCAACAGGTTCGAGCGCCGCGAGGTCAAGCTCGGCGTGACGATTCCGGGCACGACCGAGGTGGTGGAAGGCCTGAAAGAGGGCGACGTGGTGATCACCGACGGCAATCTCTATCTGCAGGACATCCTGCGCGATGCCACCGCGGTGAACGCCGCGCGTGCGGCTGCCAAGCATTAAGGACGGCAGCCACATGATTTCACGCATCGTCAATTTCGCGCTGCACCAGAAGCTGTTTGTCTGGCTTGGCCTGATCATCTTCGTCGCGGGCGGCCTGGCCGCCTTCAAGAACCTGCCGATCGAAGCGTTCCCAGACGTCTCGGACATCCAGGTCAACGTGATCACGCTGTACCCGGGCCGGGCCGCCGAGGAAGTGGAGCGCCAGGTCACGATTCCGATCGAAACCGCGCTGGCGGGTACGCCGAATTCGGTGCGCGTGTTCTCGCATACGCAGTTCGGCCTGTCGTTCATGATGGTGACCTTCAATGACAAGGCCACCGACATCGTCGCGCGCCAGCAGATCATCGAACGGCTGCGCAGCGTTGACCTGCCCGACGGCGTGCAGCCGGAACTGGCGCCGTTGTCCACTGCCATCGGTGAGATCTATCGCTTCCGCCTGAGCGGCAAGGGCTACACGCCGCAGGAACTGCGCACGCTGCAGGACTGGGTCGTGGAGAAGAATCTGCGTCAGGTGCCGGGCGTGGCCGACGTGGTCACGATCGGCGGCTCGATCAAGCAGTACGAGGTGAACCCGAATCTGGGCCGCATGCGCGACAGCAAGATCTCGCTGTCGCAACTGTTCACGGCGCTTCAGCGCGGCAACTCGAACGCCGGCGGCGGCTCGGTGGCGCATGGACGCCAGCAGTACCTGCTGCGTTCGCTGGGCAGCTTCCGTAGCTCGGCCGACATCGCCAACGTGGTGGTGGCCGAGAACAACGGCACGCCGATCCTGGTCAAGGACATTGCCGAGGTCAAGATCGGCGCCGCGCCGCCGCAGGGCCTGATGGGTCAGGACGACGAGGACGACATCGTCTCGGGCATCGTGGTGATGCGCAAGGGCGAGAACCCGTCGATAGTGCTCGAGGCGCTGAAGAAGAAGATCGAACTGCTCGACGACCAGATTCTGCCAAAGGGCGTGAAGCTGGTGCCGTACTACGACCGCTCGACGTTGATCGACAAGACGCTGCACACGGTGTTCGGCAACCTGGTGGAGGGCGCGCTGCTGGTGATGGCCGTGCTGTACCTGTTCCTGGCCAACGTGCGCGCGGCGGCGATCGTGGCGCTGGTGATCCCGCTGGCGCTGCTGTCGACGTTCATCGGCCTGACCTGGGTGGGTATTCCGGCCAACCTGCTGTCGCTGGGGGCGATGGACTTCGGCATCATCGTCGACGGCGCGGTGATCGTCGTCGAGAACATCTTCAAGCGGCTGGGCGAACTCAAGGAACAGCAGATCAAGGACAACAAGGCGCGGATGCACGCGATCCTTCAGGCCACGACAGAGGTGGGGCGTCCGACCGTGTTCTCGATGATCATCATCATCGCCGCGCACATCCCGATCTTCACGCTGCAGCGTCACGAAGGAAAGATCTTCGCGCCGATGGCGTACACGGTGACGGGCGCGCTGGTCGGCTCGCTGATCGTCTCGCTGACCGTGGTGCCGCTGCTGTGCCACCTGCTGCTCAAGAAGAACATCGCGCACGAGGACAATTTCGTGGTGCGCCAGTGCAAGCGCCTCTATGAGCCGATGCTGGCGTGGGCGCTCGAGAACAAGAAGAAGGTCGTGGCCATCGCCGTGGGCCTGCTGGTGGCCACCGTCGGCGTGGGCAAGTTCCTGGGCAGCGAATTCCTGCCCGAACTCGACGAAGGCTCGATGTGGGTCAGCTTCGACTTGCCGGCCTCGGTGTCGCTGGACGAGGCACGCGATCAGGCGCGTCTGCTGCGCAACGTGATTCGCACCACGCCTGAGGTCAACACGACGATCTCCAAGGTGGGCCGTCCCGACGACGGTACCGATCCGAAGTTGATCAACACCGTGGAAATCCTGGTCGACCTGAAGAGCGACAAGGCATGGCGCGCTGGCTTCGACAAGCGCAAGATCATCGAGGAAATCAACCGCAACCTGCGCAAGATGCCGGGCATCGAGCCTAACTTCTCGCAGCCGGTGCGCGACAACATCCTGGAGAGCATCTCGCAGATCAAGGGCCAGATCGTGATCAAGGTGCAGAGCGACAGCCTCGAGCACAACAAGAAGGTGGCGGATCAGATCCTGGCCAACGTGCAGTCGGTACGCGGCGTGATGCGCGCGTTTATCGACCGTGACGGCGAACTGCCGCAGTACGTGCTTGATTTTGATCGCGCCCAGGCTGCCCGCTACGGCATCAACGTGGCTGACGTGCAGGACCTGATGGAAAGCGCGCTCGGCGGCAAGGCCGCAACGGAGCTGTGGGAAGGCGAGAAGCACTTCAGCGTGGTGGTACGCCTGAAGCCGGGCGAGCGCGAACTGCCGAACCTGCCGAACATCTTCATGCAGACCGCCGATGGCGCGCAGGTGCCGCTGTCGCAGCTGGTGACGTTCCGGGCCGCTTCGGGCGCGATGAACATCAGCCGCGAGAACGGTCAGCGCACCACGTCGATCGGTATCTTCATCCACGACCGCGACATGGGTAGCGTGGTGAAGGACATGCAGGATCTGGTGAAGAAGAACGTCAATGCCGAGGACGTCAAGATCAGTTGGTCGGGCGAGTTCGAGAACCAGGAACGCGCGATGGCGCGCCTGTCGATCGTGGTGCCGCTGTCGGTGCTGCTGATCTTCCTGCTGCTGTTCAACGCGTTCCAGTCGTTCAAGAGCGCGGCGCTGATCATCTCGAACATTCCGTTCGCGCTGATCGGTGGCGTGTTTGCGCTGTTCCTGACCGGCATTCCGCTGTCGGTCTCGGCGGCAATTGGCTTCATCGCGCTGTTCGGGCAGGCCGTGCTGAACGGCGTGGTGATGGTGACCTACTTCAACCAGTTGCGCGACGAAGGCATGCCAGTACGCCAGGCCGTGCTGACCGGCTCGATGGATCGTCTGCGCACCGTGTTGATGACCGCGATGCTGGCCATGCTGGGCTTGTTCCCGATGGCGATCTCGCGCGCCATCGGCTCGGAAACGCAGCGGCCGCTGGCGATCGTGATCATCGGTGGCCTGATTACGGCCACGCTGCTGACGCTGATCGTGCTGCCCACGCTCTACGAATGGATGGTTGGCCGCTCATGGCCGGACGAGCCGGACA
The DNA here is from genome assembly GCF_000319775.1 of Cupriavidus sp. HMR-1. Taxonomy (NCBI): domain Bacteria; kingdom Pseudomonadati; phylum Pseudomonadota; class Betaproteobacteria; order Burkholderiales; family Burkholderiaceae; genus Cupriavidus; species Cupriavidus sp. HMR-1. The sequence goes on along the minus strand of NZ_ANKP01000030.1, from coordinate 22,756 downwards.
CGAGCGGCAGGGATGACGGCCGGTTGCCTGAGCATGTAGCAAGTTGACAGTCGGGACGTAGAAAAAACCGGGGCTCTGGCCCCGGTTTTTTTATGAGCCATAGCTTGACTCGGTGGAAGGACGATTTGGCTTCCCGCCTGTCGATAGCAACGAGGAAATCGTTCAGTAAAACGATATGATTCCTCACTCAGCCGAGTTGGCTGGCAAGCGCCTGTTCGGTATGTTCTGGAGCGAAAGCACAGCATGAAAGAGGAGACAAAACCCATGGAGTTGATCCTTGAACGGCTTTCGGCGTCCGTTGCCACGGCCGAGAGTCTGGAGCAACTCACGAGACCGCTGCTGGAGATGCTGGAACTGATCACCGGCCTTGAGTCCCTGTACCTGACGTCGATTGATGAAGAGGCGGGTTTGCAGTCCGTCGACTTTGTCAGGAACGCGGGCGAACTCGTGATTCCCGAGGGGCTGTCCGTTCCATGGTCCGACACCCTCTGCAAGCGTTGCCTGGAGGAAGGTCGCCGCTACACGTCGAACGCGAGCGAGATCTGGGGGGATTCACAGGCCGCGAGGGCGCTCGGCATCGAGACATACGCCAGTGCCCCCATTCGCGCGAGCGATGGGGAGATCATTGGTACGTTGTGCGGGGCGAGCAAGCGCAGCCAACCGCTGGGGCCGCAGGCGTTCAGCGCCTTGAACATTTTCTCGAAGCTGATCGGACACCATATCGAGCGAGAACGATTGCTCGAGGAGCTAAGGCGGTCGAACGAGTACCTCGCGAACTTCGCATTGACCGACGCCCTGACGGGCCTGCCCAACAGACGGGCGCTCCACGGCGAGCTTGGCAGACTGCTGGCGCGCGCAACCAGGGACGAATCCCACGTCATCGTCGGCATCATCGATCTGGATGACTTCAAACGCATCAACGACGCATACGGACATGTGGTCGGAGATCAGTTCCTGAGCGAATGTTCAAAGCGCCTTTCCGGCATTGTGCGAGACACCGACATGCTGGCCCGCGTGGGTGGCGACGAATTTGCGCTGGTGGCACCCGCTCCGGCGTCTGCAACGCAGGCGCATAGCCTGGCCGACCAATTGCAGAAGCGTGCGTTGACGGCGACTCGCGGTGTCTACACGCTGGCCGGCGTCACCATTGACTACGCTGGCGTGAGCGCCGGTGTCGTGGCCGTCAGGCCCGTCCCCGTCGAACAGGCGCTGGAACTGGCGGACGCCGCCATGTACCGGGAGAAGCGGCAGCGCAAGCAATCCCGCCCAAACGGTGGGCGACCGCTTCATCGCTGACCGGCGCTGACACGCGTCCGGCCCGATTCTCCGGGCGCAACGCCCGGAGCAACCAATAAGCAGACAGCAACGGGCTGCCAGCCAGTTTGGAACCCCGCGCGCGCGTCGTCGGCGCAAGCTTCGTGCCGTTGGCATGTAGTTGCGCCCCACGACATCGCCGCGTGTATGGAGCGATGAAGCACGCTGCGCCTGCCAGCGAACTTGCTCCCCCTCTGACGTTGAGGAGGGGCAAAGGCTCTTCCATTCCAATTCACTAGAGAAGACCGTTCCAGGAGATATCCATGAGCTCTCGGCATCGTTCCGGGCTGTTTGCGCACGCCTATTTGGGCGCCACTTCATTCCTCACGTCGTTCACCATCTGCGTGGCGGCTGTCAGTCTCGCCGGTTGCGGTGGCGATGGCAGTTCCAGTGCCACCACCAGCACGTCCTCGGGGTCCACCTCGACGAGCACCGGCTCCACCACCACGGCCACCACGCTGCAGGTTGTCGCGCCGGTCATCGACTGCTCGCAACTGGCCTCGGTCGACATCACGGACATCGGCGGTGCCGGCAGCAAGATCGCGTCGGCGACGATCACCACCACCACCATCAACGGTGCCAACGTGCAGCTCTGCACGGTGAAGGGAACGCTGGCGCCGTCGAACACTTTCGCAGTGGCGCTTCCGGTCAGTACCTGGACGCAACGGTTCGCCGAACTCGGATGCGGCGGCTTGTGCGGCAACGTGAGCGATCCGACCAAGCAAAGCTCGTTCAGCTTCAGCTACAACTGCCCGCTGGTGCAGCAGGGCGGGTTCGTCACGGCAGCGACCGATATGGGACATACCGGTTCGGATGCGACGTGGTCATCGGATACGCAGAAGCAGGCTGACTTTGCCTATCGCGGCCAGCACATCACGACGCTCGCGGCGAAGAAGCTGATCAAGTCCTACTATGGGCAGGCGCAGAAGTACTCGTACTTCGTGGGCTGCTCGGATGGCGGACGCGAAGCGCTGATGGCCGCGCAGCGCTATCCCAACGACTACAACGGGATCGTCGCTGGCGCCCCGGCAGCCCATTTCCAGACGCAGAACTCGCTGTATCACGGCTGGAGTGTGGTGTCGAACAGCACGACCGGCGATAACACCGGCAACGTCGTGCTGTATGCGGACAAGGCAAAGGTACTGCACAAGGCCGTGGTCGCGGCCTGTGGTGGAACCAGCGGCGCGCCGGACGGCCTGCTCGCAGATCCGCGTACGTGCAACTTCAATCCGGTTTCGATCCAGTGCGCCGCTGGCGCGACGGACACCAGCAATTGCCTGACGGCGGCCGAAGTCACCACGGCAAGCCGGATCTACAGCGGCCCGACGGACACTACCACCGGCAAGCGGATGCTCGCGGGCTCGCCGCAATTCGGGTCCGAGGCAAACTGGATCGGCGTGGAGGTGCCGAATTCGAACTCGACCGATGCGCCGGCGCCGGTAACCAGCCTGTTCAGCAACATGATCGTGACGGGTGCCTACAACCTGATCTTCACGGGCTCGCCGACCATGCCGAACATCAACACGTTCGGCTATCACGATGGCAACTTCTATACCGACTACCTGGCTGCCAATCATCCACTCAACGATGCCACCAATCCTGATCTGTCGGCCTTCCAGAATGCGGGCGGCAAGCTGATCCTGTGGCATGGCTGGGCGGACCAGCATATCTCGCCGCTGTTCACGATCGCTTACTACGAAGCCATGCAGAACACGATGGGCACGTCGGCCGTGGATGCATTCGCGCGGCTGTACCTGGTGCCTGGCGTGGGCCATTGCGGCGGTGGGGAGGGCAATCCGAACATCGACCTGGTATCGCGGATCACGGCCTGGGTGGAGCAGGGCACGGGGCCCAGCAGCGTCATGACGTACCAGACCGACACGTCCAGCAATGTCACGGCGTCGCGCCCGGTCTATCCGTATCCGGCGGTGGCCATGTACAAGGGTTCCGGTGACTGGCATGACGGCGCGAACTACGTCAGCGGCGGTCCGCTGTACAACGTCGCGACGGCGGCATGGGCGGGATCGAGCTTCTATACGCCTTACACCGCGAAGGTTCAGGGGGTGGCTGCGCCTTGAGCGTGCGGAGGGCGCCGGATCTATTTGGGTCCGGCGCCCTCGATGATCGCGTTCCGGGCCGCCAGCACGCTCTGCAGCCTGGCTTCGACGGTCCCATCCCCCTCCAGATACAGTACCGGACAACGCAGATTCTGCAGCCACTGCCGATGCTTTTCGAGGCTACGGCCTTCGGCGGTGCCTGCATCGTATTGGGCAGCCCACTCGAGAAATTCCGGATCAGCCTTGCCGAAGCGGCGTTCTTCGCGCAGCTTGAGCCGCGCGAGGCGGATCGGCGTCGGTACGTACAGAAAGACCACCAGGTCGAAGGCGTGTTCCAGCGCTTCCCCCCACGCCATCACCGCCCCCGCCACGACGGTTTCGGGGCGCGCGCGCAGATCCTTCAGCAGCCGGGCACAGCGTTCCTCGGGTTCGAATTTCACCTGATACGGCGGGTTGGTGGGGCGCCAGAAGTAGTCATCCGTTTCGAGGGCGTGCGTCTGGGTCGCTTCGGCGATGGCGTTGGCCAGGGTCGACGTGCCTGAGCCTGCTGCGCCGGTAATCAGGATCTTCATGCCGGTCGTATTGTGGGGGAGGGGGAGGTGGGCGTTCGATTGTAGCAAGGCGCACTTTTCGGCCTCGCTCACAAATATTTTCCGCTTCGATGTCACAAGCAAGGGGGCTCGTTCGTCATGTCATCGTCACCCACACAAGGAGATGAAACCATGACTGCAAGACTCGACCCATTCGCCGCCGCTCCCGTCCAGATGAAGTCCTGGATGGGCACATCCATTGCCATAGCCGGGGGCCTCGAGCCGAGCCTGGTGTCGCTGGTTGAAGTCCGCGCGTCGCAGATCAACGGATGCGCAAACTGCATTAACATGCACACGACCCAGGCACGCGAACGCGGGGAGACGGAACAGCGCCTCTATCTGCTGTCTGCCTGGCGAGAGGCGCCTTGCTATACCGATCGCGAGCGCGCGGCACTGGGCTGGACCGAAGCCATGACCCGGTTGTCCGAAGGGCACACGTTCGACCGTGCCAGCGCGACGCTCAGGGAACACTTTACCGAGGAGGAGCAGGTGAAGCTTACGCTCATGATCAACGTGATCAACGGCTGGAACCGGCTCGCGGTCGGATTTGGCCTCTGGGTCGATCCGGCGGCTGCCAAGGCCGTGGCCAAGGCAGCCGCGTGATGGTGGCGGACGCCGGCTTATCGGAAGCCGCGGCGAGCTTCGAGCCGCTGCGGCCCAAGCTGATCCGCGTCGCGTACCGGATGCTCGGTTCGGTCGCGGATGCGGAGGACGTGGTGCAGGAAGCGTTCATCCGCTGGATGAACGCCGAGCGCGCCGAGGTGCGCGTGCCCGAGGCGTTCCTGCGGGGCATGGTGATGCGGATGTGCCTCGATGAGCTGAAGTCGGCGCGTCACCGGCGCGAAACCTACATCGGTCCATGGCTGCCCGACCCGGTCGTCGAGGAAGAGGAGCAGGACGACGTCACGCTGCCGCTGATGCTGGCGCTCGAACGCCTGTCGCCTCTCGAGCGCGCGGCGTTCCTGTTGCACGACGTGTTTGGCCTCGCGTTCGATGAAGTGGCCGCGACGATCCAGCGCGAGCCGGCCGCGTGCCGGCAGCTCGCGGCGCGGGCGCGGGCCAATGTGAGGGAATCCCGCCCGCGTTTTCAGGTCGAGAAGGAGCGGGGCCTGGCACTCGCAAGGGCATTCTTCGACGCCTCACGCAGCGGAGACATGGGTACGCTCAGCACGATGCTGGCGGCCGATGTGAGCCTGCATGCGGACGGTGGCGGCCAGCGCCCCGCGATTGGCCATCCGGTGTTTGGCTTCGACGAGGTGATGCGTGTGCATGAACAACTGTCGAAATACTTCCTGAAGAATGGCTCGACCTTTATCCGCGCGGCTTTCATCAACGGGTTACCGGGCATCGTCACGCGCGAGTCCGACGGCGAACTGCAGACGACGGCGCTAGAGATCGAGGACGGCAAGATCGCGGCGATCTATGTGGTGCGCAATCCGGACAAGCTGCGGCATCTGCACTAGCAGCCCGAGCCGTCAACGCATGACGATCAAGCCCTGGCGCTGAACACGTGCGCCTGAATCTTTCCGCTGACCGGACCGGGACCGAACTCCCTCGTCAACGCCTCTGCGCAGGCGAGCGTGGCATTCACCAGCGCATCGGGTCCGAATGCCTCCAGTTCGCCGCGTAGCGGCGTTCCCTGGCAGAAGGCGATGGCAGGCGTGTTGGCGTCCACGGCACGGCTTTCGGCGGCGACGGTCGCGCATGTGGAGGCTTCGGAAAAGCCGCCGAGTCTCAGATCGGCCGCCACGACCGCCGGGTCGTGATAACCATGAGGCGTGCGCGCGAGAAACACAGGCGGCTTGTCCGGAAATATGCCGGTCAGCGTTTGCGTTACCGTATGCGCGAACGCGTTTTCCTCGATGCGATCCCACACGTTGAAGAGCAGCACGCCCCCGGGTTTCAGCACACGGCGCGCTTCGGCGAAAGCCTTGTGCTTCTCGGGAAAGAACATCGCCCCGAACTGGCAGATCACCAGATCGAAACTTGCGTCGGGGAAGGGTAGCTGCATGGCGTCGGCCTGCTGCCACGTCAACGGCCGCGAGGTGCCGATGGCGGCGGCGCGATCCAGCATCGGTCGGTTGAGGTCGGTGGCCACGATCGACGTGCCGTCGGGCAGGGCACTTGCCAGCCGCCGTGTCAGCGCGCCAGTTCCCGCAGCAACTTCGAGCACGTGTGTCGGCGCAAGTGCAGCAGCACGCGCGGCGAGGTCCGCCGCGTATGGTTCGAAGATCAACGGGACCATCAGCGTGTCGTACAACTCCGGAACGGAGCCTGCGAAGACGGTGTCTGTTCCATGCGATGTCATGGCTCGCCTCTTGTCCCTGCCCCCGGTGTCGAGTGCCGGGGTGTCGATCCAGCTTGCTAAAGCTAGCTAAGCGGGGGCGCGTAGCGCCAGGTTCAACTGGTCCACCGTTTCCGCCCAGTCTGCATCTTCGGCGATCTCGTCGCGCAGCAGCGATGCCTGGGCGGGAGTCCAGAATGCAGCGTCCCAAAGTTCGACGTTCTGCGGAAGCGGCGAATGCTTCGCAATGAATGCGCGGATATCGCTCTCGTCCGATGGCAATCCGAGCTGGGCGAAGAGTTCGGAGAACTGGTGAAACGGGGCATCCATGGGGAATCTCCGGTTGATCAGTTGGATCTGGGCAAGGCACTCCCTACAAGATAGCAGCCAAAGCCGCGAACTGGCTGACTTCTCCATTCGTGCGCGGTGGTGTCATCAATACCTGCGTCGGTCCTCATACTGTGAGACATTGTCGTTTCCCGAGAACGGCACCGGGCTTGTGGACGCCGGTGCCTGACGTTTCAGGAGGTACGAGATGTCCAGCAAGAACACGATCTGTCTGTGGTACGACGGCGATGCGCTTGACGCCGCGACTTTCTATGCCAAGACCTTCCCCGACAGCGCCGTCGGCGCCGTATTCCGCGCACCTGGCGACTATCCCGATGGCAAGCAGGGCGATGTCCTGACGGTGGAGTTCACCGTGGCGGGCATTCCCTGTGTCGGTCTCAATGGCGGCCCGCATTTCAAGCACAGCGAGGCGTTCTCGTTTCAGATCGCCACTGACGATCAGGCTGAGACCGACCGGCTTTGGAACGCAATCGTCAGCAACGGTGGCCAGGAAAGCGCGTGTGGCTGGTGCAAGGACCGGTGGGGATTGTGCTGGCAGATCACGCCGCGCACGCTCCTGGCTGCAATCACGGACCCCGATCGCGCGGCGGCCAAACGGGCGTTCGATGCCATGATGACCATGGGCAAGATCGACATCGCCACGATCGAGGCGGCACGGGCGGGCCGAAGCTAATACCGAAGCTAGTGCCGGAGCGAAGCTCAATCCCCGGTCAGATCGCGCAGTGCCGATTCGGCGGCAGGAAAGCGAAACGCGAAGCCCTCCCGTTGCAGCCGTGCCGGGATCACCCGCTGACCTGCAAGTAGCAATTCACTCATCTCGCCCGCTGCCCACCGAAGTGGCGCCGCGGGCAGATGGAACCACACGGGCCGGCGAAGCACCTTGCCGACAGTACGAGCGAACGCTGCTTGCGTCAGGCAGCCCGGCGCGGTCGCGTTGTAGACGCCGCTCATGCCCGGGTCCGACAACGCCCGCGCGAGGATACGCAGCAGATCCTCGCGATGAATCCAGCTCATCACCTGGCTGCCGTCTCCCAGTCGCCCGCCCATGCCGAAGTAGTGCGGCAGCATCATCGATGGGAGGGCGCCGCCGGGGCCGAAGACCACGCCGAGCCGCAGCACGACCATGCGGAGGCCGTAGTCGCGCACCGGCTCGGCGGATTCTTCCCATCTCCGACATAGCTCGGACATAAAGCCACCCCCGGGCGCGCTGTGCTCGTCCAGCAGTTGATCGGCATCGCGTGCGCCGTAGAAGCCGATAGCGGATGCCTGGATCCAGATGGCAGGTTTGTGCGTGGCATGACTGGCCCAGCGCGCGAGCGCTTGCGTGACACCGACGCGGCTGGCCAGCAACTGCGCACGCCGCCGCGGGCTCCAGCGCGGCCCCAGTACTGGGGCGCCGGCCAGATTGATTACCGCGTCGAACCGTTCCTGTGCGTGCAATGGATCGAGGGACGTCACGCTGCGGGCGCGGCCGGCGAACTGATATGCAGCGCGCAATGGGTCGCGTGCCAGCAGCGTGACGGTATGGCCGGCATCGAGGAGTTGGGTTACGAGCGTCTCACCGATGAATCCGGTGCCGCCCGTCACCAGAATGCTCAGGTGCGATTGTCCGGCGAAGGGATTGATGGACTCGCCGCGACGACTCATGCGTCTCGCGGCGAGTCCATCGCGAATGCCAGACACTGTCACCCCTGCGGCGGCGAGACTCAACAGCCAGCCGCGCCAGCCGAAGTTTGTGATTGCCAGTCCCGTGGGTGCCTGGAACCACTCGACAAGCTGAATCGCGTACAAGCCAAACAGCGCGCCGCCATTGATGGCCAGCAGCGTGTGAAGCACGCGCTCGGTGGCCGGGAGCTTGCGGCTTCGATCCTCCACGACGAAATCCCAGAGCGTCAGCCATATTTCCACCGCCACGAGGCCGGCGATGGCGAATGTCCAGGCGCCAAAGAACTTGAGATTGGCCATCGACGCAAACAGCACGCCGTACAGCACGGCGCGGATGGCGTGGATGGACAGCTCTCGCCGCGCGCGGGGGCTGTGTGGCAGGCCTTGCGTCAGCTCGTGGTGGTAGAGCGTGTCGAAGGCGCCCATCAGCGCCTGCACGATCAGGAGATTGATGGCCCAGTCCAGGGCCGGCAAGGTGGTGTTCATGCTGCGTCCTTTCGCCACAAATAGAGTAATGGTGGAAGCATCGAGAGCAGTGCCACCGCGTCGACCACCACATGCGGCCAGACGTGCGCCTGCAGCGAGATCAACAAGTCTTGCGGCGCCCAGACCAGCAGGCCGACCAGCAACCACCCCCATGCCATCCGGTGTCGCGTTCGGTTGCCCAGATGCACCAGCGCCAGCATCCATATCGCCGAGCATTGCAGGGTGGCGCCAAACAGCGCGATCCACCAGACCTGCTGCGCTCTGGCATGCGCGGGCGCCGCGCCCGACCAGAACGATTGCTCGACGATGCGGTGGTACGTATCAAAGAGCGTTGCGTCTGCCGCCCACGGCATGGCGGCGCCGACAAGCAGATGCGCGATGGCAGCGGCGTACATCCAACGAACCGCAAATTGGCGGGTATCTCGCCGAGAGGGACGGTCCTCAGCCGCATCGGTTGGTCCCTTGCCGCTGAGGAACGGATTGCCAGTGCCACAGGCATCGCCGTCACAGGCCGTTGCGGTGCCGTAGCCCAGCCAGCGTGAAAGCGTGTAGCGATTGCTTGCGAAGGCGCGGTACAGGCTCGCCATTACACGACGCAGCCCAGGTACCCGCAACGGCAACACCAGCCAGCCATGTCCCGCCAGCGTGTAGGCCGCGATCATGCAGTCGATGCCGACGAGCAGGCGGCCATCGGGCGTGCGGCCATGCAGCTCGCGGTTCAGTGCGGCGAGATCCACGTTCAGCGGCGAGCAATCGAAACCCTCTTGCGCGATATCGACGAAAGCCAGCCGGTGTTGTGTGTCCCATGCGCTCAGGCGCTGCATCTCGGCGGCGCAGAACGGGCATTTGCCATCGAAGTAAAGAACCAGCGCGTTCATCTGGTCGCCCTCCATTTGTCGTTCAACGCATCCGCGCATACCAACCGCTCACATCGGCTTGAACACCATCAGCGCGAACACGGCCACCGTCGCGGCGAATGCCGGATAGCCGAGGTATTCCCAGCGGCGCGCATCGCGCCAATAGGACGCCGGCAGTGGCGTGCCACGTTCGTGCGCGGCCATTGCCGTCCGGGACATGCGGATCTGGTACCACACCACCGGAAGCCAGCAGGCGCCCGCGAACAGATAGAGCGCGGCGGATGCCACGATCCATAGCGCGTTCAGCGGATATCCGGCCAGATGGAGCATGTAGGCGCCGGACAAGGGCTGGACGATGACCGCAGGCGTGGTGAACCACCAGTCCGCCCGCACCACGAGACGCGAGACCACGGCGATGGCTTCGGTCGAGCCCGAGCGGTTGGCGAAGAACAGGTAGAAGGCCGTCCCGAAACCGGTGCCGACCAGCACGACGGACGAGATGATGTGAATCACCTTGATGGCGAGGTATTCCATGATTCCTGCTCCGCGTAGAGGATGAAGAGAATGGCGAGAATCGGCAGGTTCTTGAGCACCGGCCCGAACGGATGCCAGAGAAACTCCGGCAACGCGACGGCGATGATCAGCGAGTAGCCGGCTACAAGCGCAGCCTGAAGCGCCCATAGCCGGCGTGACGGATAGCGCAGGCATCCGACGGCCATCGCCGCATCTACGAAGACCGCGGCGTATAGCGTCACGATGGCGGGCGTGCCATGCAATCCGACTGCGCCGAGCAGTGCCAGGCTGTCGGCAAGCGGGTAGGCGAACAGCGTGACCAGTGCCGTGGCCAGCCAGACAAGGGCCATCACGATCCGCAGCATCGGCATACGCCATGCGCCAACGGCGCGATGGCGCAGGAATTCGGCTTCACCGGGTGCGATGAAAGTGCCAATGGCGCGTGGCCGATGCCCGAGCAGGCGCGTCAGCGGCGCGGCATCGCCATGACACCCGCGCCGGAGCATTCGCCACGTGTCGGGGGTCAGCTTCGACCCCGGCACGCAACGCGCCACATACGCGGCCATCGTCATGCACGGGGCGGGAATGGTCGCCCACATCGGCGCTGGCAGCTGCATTCTCTGGCGATAGGTGTCCAGCATCGCCCGATATGACATGCGGCTTGCGCCGACGACCTCAATGCACTGGCCCGGGGGAATAGCCGGAGCGATGGCAGTGACGACGGTATCCACGAGATCGTCGATATGAACCGGTTGAAACCTGGCCTCGCCAAGTTCTGGCACCGGTATCACCGGAAGACTCGCCAGGGTACGAAACATCGCGGCGGAGTTGCCGTCCTGGGCGTACACGAGCGATGGATAGAGGACCTGCCACTGCACGGGCAAAGCACGCAGCACGTCGTCCGCCGCGCGCTTGCTGTGAAAGTAGGGCGTGTCGCCGCGATCCGCGCCAAGCGCCGAGATCTGGATGACGCGGCCCACTCCGGCCTTCGCGCAGGCGCGGAACAAGGCTGCCGGCGCCAGGTGACGGACGGCGTCGAAGCGATTCGTGCCGGTTTCGACGATGATGCCGACGGCATTGATGACGACGTGCATACCCTGCACGCGCGGAAGCCATTGCTCGATGGTGGTATCGGTCCTGAAATCCATGGCGACGTCACGGGCCGATGTCGGCCTGCGCAGACCGCGAATCACCTCATGCCCTTGCGCTTCCAGGCGCTTGCACAGCACAGCGCCAATCAGGCCCGATGCACCGCACACCAGAACTCTGAGCCGCCTGCGATCCGCCATCCCCGCCGTTTCCTTCTTTTCGCTGTTCATACAGTTATTTCAGTAAAGACAGAAATAATCGGGTAAAAAAGAAACGGGTCGATGCCCGTTTCCGGTGGGAGCCTCAGCTACGTTTGCGTACCGCGTTGCTGATCTTCGCCGTCAAGCCCAGTGTCTTCATCAGCGTCTCCGGCTTCAGCCGCAGCATTTCATCGGCCAGCGTGCTCATGGTTTCGATGAACTTCAGGGTTTCCTCGATACGCTCGCGCGTTCCAGCGTCTTCTTCGCCGATCGCCGGGTTGTCGAGGCATTCCTGCAGCGCAACGGCCGTCGGATCGATCTCGCGCTGCCGGCGGCCGGCCACGATGAGCTTGAACAGTTCCCAGATGTCGGTCGACGTCTCGAAGAAGTCGCGACGCTCGCCCTTGATATGCACCACCTTGACGAGGTGCCAGGACTGCAACTCCTTGAGGCTGTTGCTCACGTTGGAGCGGGCCACGCCCAGGGTATCCGTGATTTCCTCGGCGTCCATGGGGCGCGCGGCCAGATAGAGCAGGGCGTGAACCTGCGCGACGGTGCGATTGACGCCCCAGCGCGAGCCCATTTCCCCCCAGTGCAGCACGAAGCGTTCGGCGATCGGTTTCAGTTCCATGCGTTGCATTCTATTCGTTCAGTTATTTCTGTCAAGAGAGAAATAACGAGGATGAGGCGGGAAGATGCCGCAGGGATGTTCCGGGCCGGAGGGCATAACGATATTGGCTTTCGTTCGTTCCTTCCTCCGGCACGCATCCCTATGCTGTCACGCCAAGGTATCCACCCATCGGGCTGGCGCGAGGCGCCGGAATGCCCGTCAGCAGACCGCAACCATGACCACTCCCGAGGCACCCCGCCAACTCCACCTGAATCTCAATGCGCTGCACGCCGGCTTTGTGCCGTCCGCGTGGCGCCTGCCGGAAAGCGATCCGCGCGCATTCGTCGATGTCCAGCACTACATCCGTCTTGCCCAGGTGGCCGAGGCCGGCAAGTTCGATGCGATTTTCCTGGCCGATAACGCGTCGATCGCTGACCAGATCAACTTTCGCCCAATCACTGCGCTGGAGCCGACCGTGCTGCTGGCGTGCGTCGCGGCGGCCACCACGCATATCGGGCTGGTGGCGACCGCATCCACGAGCTACAACGAGCCCTACAACATCGCCCGCCGCTTTGCCACGCTTGACCATGTCAGCGGTGGGCGCGCGGGCTGGAATGTGGTGACCACGGCCGATGCCGGTTCCGCCCGCAACTTTGGCCGCGCCGCGCCGCCGGATCATGCGCAGCGCTATGGTCGCGCGGACGAGTTCACGAACGTCGTCAAGGCGCTCTGGGATAGCTGGGAGGACGACGCTTTCGTCGGCGACCGGGCGACGGGGCTCTTCGTCGATACCGACAAGCTGCAGCCCATTGCCCACCACGGCCAGTACTTCAACGTCCATGGGCCGCTGAACCTGCCGCGCACGCCGCAAGGGTATCCGGTGCTGTTCCAGGCCGGCGGATCGCCGGACGGGCGCGAACTGGCCGCGCGCCATGCCGAGGCGGTGTTCTCTGCCTCGCAGTCCTTCGAGGAATCGCTGGCCTACCGTCGAGACATCAATCAGCGTGCCGAGGCACTGGGGCGTGGGCCCGGCGCCGTCAAGATCCTGCCGGGGCTGACCACGATCATTGGCGCTACCGAGGCGCAGGCACGCCGCCGGCGCGATGATCTGATCGACCTGATCCCGTGGGACTACAGCCTGAACCGGCTGGCGGGCACGCTGGGCATTGCGGTGGATCGTCTATCGCTTGATGCGCCATTGCCGGACGGTCTGCAACTGCCTGCAAACGGCAATCACACCTTCTTCCGCGCCACCCTCGCGCTGGCGCAGCGCGAGGGTTTGACCGTGCGTGCGCTGATACGCGAGCTGGCGGGCGGTGGTGGTCACCGCGTCATCGTTGGCACGCCGGAGCAGATCGCCGACGATATCGAGCACTGGTTCCGTCATGGGGCCGCCGACGGGTTCAATCTGATGCCCGACGTGCTGCCCGGTGGCGTCGAGGATTTCGTTGACGGTGTGGTGCCGATTCTTCAACGGCGCGGGCTGTTCCGCACGGAATATACGGGACGCACCCTGCGAGACCACATGGGGCTGGCACGACCCGCAGGCCGCACGCGCGAGCAGGCCGCGGCGTAGCGGCGTAGCGGCACGGCTCACGGTACATCGTCGCCGTACTTTGCATTTGCTACCTCGTATTCCTTCTTGGACCCGCGGCAGCGGCCTTCATAGACTGGTGCTTCCCAATACTTCCGCACCTTGCTCCATGAAACGACGCTCCGCACTTGCTTCCCTGGCAGCCCTGGCCATCGCGCTGTCGGCATTTTCCATCGGCACCGTCCACGCGCAGACGACGGGCAAGCCCCTCAAGGTGGGCGTGCGCGGCGGGGTCGATGAAGAGATCTGGGAGGTTGTCACGCGCGAGGCCGCGAAGAACGGCCTGAAGGTGGAGCCCGTGATCATCACGGGCACCGCCAGTCCGAACGAAGCGCTGAACAATGGCGACCTCGATGCCAATTCGTTCCAGCACATCCCGTTCCTGCGTGACCAGATCCGCCAGCGCGGCTACAAGATCGTCAACGTCGGCACCACGCTGATCTCGCCGATCGCCTTCTACTCGCGCAAGGTCAAGTCGCTGGAAGCGCTGCCGAACGGCGCGCGCATCGGCATTCCGAACGACCCGAGCAACCAGACCCGCGCGCTGGTCATCCTGCGTGATCACGGTCTCATCAAGCTCAAGGACGGCTTCGATCCGTCCACAGGCACGGCATCGCTGGCGGACATCACGGCCAACCCGCGCAAGCTCGATCTCGTTGAAAGCGCCTCGGTGGTACTGCCGCGCGCGCTGCCTGATCTCGATGCCGCAGCCATCATCAATACGTTCGCGTACCAGGCCGGGCTGATTTCCTCGCGCGACGGCATTGCCGTCGAAAAGCGCGAGAACAATCCCTACGTCAATGTGATCGCGGTGCGCGAGAAGGACAGGAACGCGCCGTGGGTCGCAACGCTCGTGAAGTCATATCAGTCCGAGGCCGTGCGCAAGTTCATCCTGACCAAGTATCAGGGATCGATCATCCCGGCATTCTGACGAGGGAGACTGGCAATGCACACCGTATCCCAGTTGCACGCGCGCGATCCCCATATCGTGTTCGAGCAGGTTGGCAAGATCTATCCTGGCGCGGCGACGCCCGCGCTGGCGGACGTGTCATTCTCGATCGGGCGTGGCGAGCGCTTTGGCATCATCGGACGCAGCGGCGCGGGCAAGTCGACGCTGCTGCGCACGATAAACATGCTCGAGCGCCCTGACGAGGGACATGTGCGCGTCGACGGCGTCGATATCGGCAGGCTGGACGAGAATGGACTGGTCGCGTTACGTCGGCGCATCGGCATGATCTTCCAGCATTTCAATCTGATGTCGGCCAAGACCGTCTTCGAGAATGTCGCATTGCCGCTGCGTGTAGCGGGGGTGGGGCGAGCGGAGACAGCGTCGCGCGTCAACGAGCTGCTGGCGCTGGTAGGGCTGGCGGAGAAGGCGAATGCCTACCCGGCGATGCTCTCCGGTGGACAGAAGCAACGCGTTGGCATCGCCCGCGCGCTGGTGCACCGGCCGGAGATCCTGCTGTGCGACGAGGCCACGTCGGCGCTGGACCCCGAAACCACGGAACAGATCCTGGCGCTGCTGCGCGACATCAACCGGCAATTCGGACTGACCATTGTGCTGATCACCCACGATATGGCGGTGATCGACGAAGCGTGCGATCGCGTGCTGGTACTCGATCACGGCCATGTGATGGAGCATGGCCCGGTCTGGCGTGTCTTCAGCGAACCGAAGGCCGACGCCACCCTCGCGCTGCTGCGTCCGCTGCGCAAACGCCTGCAAGCGCAGGCTCATTCTCCGGAGATTGTCGATCGTGTTGCCAATGGCTGAGAAGTACCTGAAGGCGCTGGGCGAGACCCTGATCATGACGACCAGCGCGTGCGCGGTGGTGTTCGTCACCGGCCTCGCGCTGGCGCTCGTTCTGACGGTCACCGCGCCCGCGGGCCTGGCGCCACGACCACGCGTGCATCGCACGCTGTCCGTGCTGGTGAACATGTTCCGGTCCGTGCCGTTCATCATCCTGCTGGTGGCGATGCTTCCGGTCACGCGGATGATCGTCGGTACCACGATGGGCATCTGGGCCGCGGTGGTGCCATTGAGCGCCCACCTGATTCCGTTCTTCGCCCGCGTTTCACAGGTGGCCCTCAACGAGACCGATTCCGGGCTGGTCGAGGCCGCGCGGGCCATGGGGTGCCGCCGCTGGCATATCGTGCGCCACGTGCTGCTGCCCGAGGCTCTACCTGCATTGATCGGCGGTGCCACCGTGACCGTGATCGCGATGATCGGCGCATCCGCGATGGCGGGCGCAGTTGGGGCGGGCGGGCTGGGCGACCTTGCCATCCGCTATGGCTACGAACGGTATGAAACCGCGGTGATGTTCAACGTGATCGTGATGCTGGTGGTGCTGGTCACGCTGGTGCAGTTCAGCGGAGAGCGGCTGGCCCGTCAGTTCGACCATCGCAGATAGCGGGCAATGCGCAGTCCCCACGTGAAAACGTGGGGACTTCCATGCGCGATCGGAAAAGATCAGAACAGGCCGGTCGTGGGCGGCGGCTCATCCTTGAGCAGCCAGGCGCCTACTGCCGCTGCCTTCCATTGGCGGGGATTGTGATTCGCCACGGTCCTGGCGTTGCGCCAGTGACGGTCCAGGTTGTACTGGCGGTCGCACGAGGAAGCACCGCCAACATCAAGGGCCAGCTCCGAAGCCTTGAGCGCGGCTGCAACGGTGAAGTACTGCGCCTGGGCAACGTCGATCGATGCCTGCGTCAGTGATGCGTTGCTCAGGTTGTCGGCCCAGGCAGCGTCGATGGTATCGGCGGCACGTAGTGTCGCGGCTTCGGCGGCAAAGACCTCGGCAGAGATCTGGCCAATGGTCTCCTGCACGTAGGGATCATCCACCGAGCGCTCTGCCGAGCTGTGCTTGATCGGGCGGGCCTTGTTGCGCGCGAACCAGACCGCATCGTTGAGCGCGTTGCGTGCGATGCCCGCCTCGGTGGCGGCAAGGAATAGCTGGAATACCGGCGAAACCGGGTTGCGGCGATCACGCGGCAGGAAACTGCCGCGCACCTCGTCCGCCTCCACACGCATGTTCGTGAAGCGCGTGGTACCGCTGGCCGTCAGCCGCTGACCGATCGTATCGAAGTCGTCTACCAGGTCCATGCCCGCGCGCTCGCGCGGCACGGTGAAGTGCGTTTCCTTGCCGGCTTCGTCCAGCGCGATCGAGCTGACCCAGTCCGCATAGAGCCCACCGGTGCTGTAGTACTTGGTGCCATTGACGAGGTAGTGGTCGCCATGGCGCACGATGGTGGCCTGGATGGCGCCCTGCTTGCCGCCGCGCTCCACGCCGCCGTTGCCGAAGATATGCCCGGCCAGCAGACGGCCGAACCAGCGTTTGCGATCGGCTTCGTTGTCGTGCGCGGCCAGCAGACCCTCCACCAGACCGAAGTTGGGACGCAGCGCCTGTGCGAGATTGGAGTCCACGGTCGCGAGTTCCATTACGAAGCGGATGGCATCGCGCAACGTGCCGCCCGGCCCGCCGTAGACCTTGGGAATGCGGAACGTGAGCAGGCCGGCGTCGGCGACCTCTCGCGCGAATGCGTAGGGCAGTTCGCGCCGGAGCTCGCGGATAGCCGCGCCTTCGGCAATCCGGGGCAGTAGCGCTTGCGCGCGCTGACGCAGGATGGCGACATCCGCGGCCGGCGGTAGTGCGTTGCCGGCCGGCGCGGGATGCGGGTGGTTCGATTTTGTCGCACCTGCAGGTGCGACGATTTGAAGTGCAGCTTCTGTAGTCACGGTACGGGCTTCTGCGCCTATCGGCGAGGGTTGCTCTGGGCCGTTCAGAGTAACCAATCCCGCCCGCGTCACTAAGCGCGAATTCCGCATGTCGTCGCTACCCGTCCGTATGAGACGCGTAGCGACCGGACTCAGGCGGGTTGCTGCTCCGCGACCGTTTGCACGATCGACGTGGCCAACGACTCGATGCCCTGCGCGGAGAGGCTGTCCGCGTGCACCACGCGCCGTGCTTCCCATTTGTGGAAATGCTTGCGTTGCGAGCGCGCGTAGGAGGGGTCGTAGTGCTCGGTCGCGAGTTCGCCGAACAGCTGGCGCAGGTTTCCTGTGGTCGCCATCTCCTGCCACGCGGCGATGATGGTCTTGCCGTGCAGTTCCTTCAGTCGCCCAAGCTGCTCGGCAAGCCAGGCGGGCCGATCGCCAAGATATGCATAGTCATGCAGCAGGAACGCGAGTCGCGTTTCTGGCGATGCGTCGATCTCCACACAGGCGCTGTCGCGCATGTGGGCAACCAGCGGCACCGGCAGATTGAGCTTGCCAATGCGCGCGCCTTCACCTTCCACATAAAGCGGCCGGGCCAGATCGACGCGCTCGATCACATCCGCCAGCGCGGTCTCGAACGCGGTCTGCGAAGGCTGGGCGACATCGGGCAATGCGCCGAGCAGCGATCCCTTGTGCCGGGCCAGCCCTTCGAGATCGAGCACCTGTTCGCCTTGCGCAGCCAGCGCATGAAGCACGCGTGTCTTGCCGCTGCCCGTGGCGCCGCAGATCACGACTAGCGGCAGGCGCGCGGCCTGCGAGTCGAGCACGTCGATGACGTGGCGGCGCCAGGCCTTGTAGCCGCCGGCAAGCTGTTGGGCATCCCAGCCCACCATGCGCATCCACGTCGTCATCGAGCCGCTGCGCAGCCCGCCGCGCCAGCAATACACCAGCGGCCGCCAGCCAGACGGACGATCGGCGAACTGCTCGCGCAAATGGCGGGCGAGGTTGGCTGCCACCATGGCACCACCGACACGCCGTGCCTCGAATGCGCCGACCTGCTTGTACAGCGTGCCGACGATGCGGCGCTCTTCGTTATCGAGAACCGGACAGTTGATGGCGCCGGGAATATGGTCGATCTCGAACTCCGCCGGTGAGCGGGCGTCGATGATCGTATCGAACGCATGGCGGTCTTCGACTCTTACGACAGGTTTCATGGGGTGACCGTCAGCCCGGGTTCACCGGTTTCCATGCGGCCCACCACGGTGGCTTCCGTGAAGCCCTGCTCGCGGAAGACGGCCAGCACCTTGTCCACGGCGCCAGGCGTGCAACTGATCAGCAGGCCGCCACTGGTCTGAGGGTCGG
Source organism: Cupriavidus sp. HMR-1 (assembly GCF_000319775.1). Taxonomy (NCBI): domain Bacteria; kingdom Pseudomonadati; phylum Pseudomonadota; class Betaproteobacteria; order Burkholderiales; family Burkholderiaceae; genus Cupriavidus; species Cupriavidus sp. HMR-1. The sequence continues at coordinate 4,075 of NZ_ANKP01000030.1, read as the reverse complement.
TGATCAGCGGTTGGGCAAGCTCGGGCAGGCCAGCGGTAAGTTCGACTTCGCTGCCATAGCCTTCCCAGTTGCGGCGCGATGCGCCGGTGATGAAGCCCTGTTCCGCCAGTGACATCACATTCGGCAGCAAGGGAATGCGAGGCCATTCCAGCACCGCGCGCAAGCCCGCGCCGCGTGCAAGTTCCAGCGTATGGCCCGCGATGCCGAAGCCGGTGACATCGGTGATCGCATGGACATCGTCGAGTTCGGCCAGGGCGATGCCGGGCGTATTCAACTTTGTGGTGGTGTCGATCAGCCGCGCGTATCCGGCATCATCGAGCTTTTCCTTCTTCAGCGCGGCGGACATCACGCCTACGCCGAGCGGCTTGCCGAGCACCAGCACGTCACCGGCGCGTGCGTCGCGGTTGCGTCGGATCTTCTTCGGATGCGCCAGCCCCATCACCACCAGGCCATAGATGGGTTCGACCGAGTCGATCGTATGGCCACCGGCGATGGGAATGCCAGCTGCCTGGCAAACGCTCTGGCCGCCCTCCATCACCCGGCCGATCACTTCGAGCGGCAACTGGTTGACCGGCATCGCGACCAGTGCGAGCGCCATGATCGGACGTCCGCCCATCGCATAGATGTCGCTGATGGCGTTGGTGGCGGCAATGCGGCCGAAGTCGAACGGATCGTCGACGATCGGCATGAAAAAATCGGTGGTGGCGATCAGCGCCTGCGTTTCGTTGAGCTGATAGACCGCGGCATCGTCGGACGTTTCGATCCCGACCAGCAGTTCCTTGGGGACCGGCAACGCGGCGCTGGAGCGCAGGATCTGGGACAGGACGCCAGGCGCGATCTTGCAGCCGCAACCGCCCCCGTGGGAAAAACTGGTGAGACGCAGCGGAGGCGTGGCCTCCACTTGGGGGGTGTTGGTGTTCATAGGGAGTGGCGTGGGCCCAGGCGGATCGGAGATAGGCCGTACTTTACAGTACGAGTCCGGCCCGCCTGGCGTCGCGCGATGACTGCCCAATGACTGCCTAGTGAATGCCTATTTCTTGCGCTTCTCCGCCAGGCGCGTGTTGATCCGTTGCGTCAGCCGCTCGATATCGGCATTCAATGCGTCGCCACGCGCGGCATCGGCGGGGACGTGTCTGTTGGCGCTGGCGTCCCAGACGGAATCCATGCGCAGGTACTCGTGCATGGCATCCGCCAGCAGGGTCATGTCCTGCAGCAAGGGCGCGCGCGAATCGCCGGGCGGCAGCGTGACGCGCACCAGACCAGACAGCGCCTGCTCGAAGGCGGGCGCGTGGAGGGTTCGGGTGCGCGCGTCGACCTCGCGCTCGGGCATCTTGCCGGCCTTCATGGCCTCGACATCGTCTTGCGTCGCCCGAAGCGCGGTCATGAAGCGATCGGCGGCCACTTCGAATTGTCGGGAACCGGCCAACTGGGCTCGCAGGGTCAGCGGTGCGGGCGGCGCGAACGCGGCCACACCGACCACCGCAACAATGGCCGTCATGGTGGCCATCAGCGTGCCACGCCGCAGTTTTTTTCGGTAAGTCTCCGGAGACAGCCGTACGGGCAGGCACAACGCCAGCAGCACGCCGCCGATCAAGCCACCCACATGCGCGGCGTTATCCACGCGCGTCGACAGGAAGCCCTGTGCGAGCGAGTAGCCGATCATGATCACGGCATCGCTGACGAGTCGATTGCGAATGTTCTGCGGCAGTTCGCGGCGATGCAGCAGTGCCGCGACAAGCAGCGCGCCGCCGATGCCGAACACCGCTCCCGAGGCACCGACGGACACCGAGGTCTGTGCCGCGAAATAAAGGCTCAACGCGCTGCCGAGCAAGCCGGCGCCAACGTAGATTAGCAGGAAGCTGCGCGTGCCAAAGAATCGCTCTACGTGCTTGCCGAGCAGGTAGAGCACCACCATATTGGCGGCCAGATGCTTGAGACTGCCGTGAAGGAAGGTGGCCGTCAGCAGCCGCCACCACTGACCGTCCTGCGTCAGCGCGCCAAGGTTGCCGCCCCAGTCAATGAGCATCTTTGGCGCGGCGCCATCTAGCGCGGCGCCGCGCGAAAGCATGATGAGCCAGACGAGCACGTTCACCGCGATCACGCTGTACAGGCCCCAGGTACGGGGCAGCGCCTGCATTTGCGCCACGAAGGCCCGCTCGGCAACAACGTCGGCGGACGGCGCGATGCCGGCCACGCGCATGTGGTGCGCCACCAGTGCCTGAACGAGTTGCTGATCCGGCTTGCGCAGCATGGCCAGTCGCACCTGAAAGGTGCGACGCGCTTTCCGCCGGCCGCCGGGCTTCGTTTCGACCGTTTCGATGACAAGGGTCTCGCCGGCGCCCCGCACGTCGCGTATTGCCGCACCCGCGATGTCTCGCCAGCGCAGATGGCGGCGTTTGCGCGGGAATGCCGTGGAACCGATGCCGCTGGCATCGATGGTCAGCAATGGTTTGCCGAGCGGCGCGTGGCGTCCCCATCCCCATTCAAAGAGGATCAGGATGCCTAGCAGCACTATGCTCATCAGAACGGAGCCGGCGTTTCCGCGCATGATGATCAGCATCAGCGCAGCCAGGCCCCCAAAGATGGCCCACAAAACCAGGCGCATGAACAGCGCCGCGCCAAACTGGCGCACATAGAAGGCGCCTATCGGGCGGGCAGGGGTGGCCCTTCGCCGCCAGCGTTGCGATTGCTCCATCGTTCTTCCCGAAACGGATTCAAGTTTCGCGTCATCTCGAGTGGCATTCCCGGTGACGGAGCCACGGCGCGCGTGACGCGACGATAGAGGCACTGCCTGTGCGGCGCAAGCTCCCCCGTTGGCGGGGTTGTGTTGTGTGGAGTAGCCCCTGTTGGACAGCCAGCCTTACATTGACTTCAAAGTCAGAAACTGCCAACCACCCGCCACACCAGCATCAACGACAACGCCAGCATCGTTACTCCAACCAGGGCATCCAGCGCCTGCCAGGCTTTGGGGCGGGCGAACCACGGCGCCAGCCAGCGGGCGCCGAATCCCAGCAGTCCGAACCAGACCACGCTGGCGGAGCTTGCGCCTGCCACGAACCAGCCGCGTAGTGCCGCCGGTTGCTGGGCGCCGATGCTGCCGACCAGCAGCACCGTATCCAGATAGACGTGCGGGTTGAGCAGCGTGAAGGCTGCCGCCTGAGCCAGCGCGGCGCTTCGGCCGAGGCCCTGGCCGCTGGTGCGGGCGCTTAGCTGGTGCGATTCCCGGGCGCGCCGCAGGGCCCGCCACCCATATATCGCCAGGAAGATGGCGCCGGCTGCCGCCAACGCGCGGGCAAGGCCGGGGCTTTCGCCAAGGGCCTGGGCCATGCCCATGACGCCTGCCGTGATCAACAAGGCGTCCGCCACTGCGCAGAACAGCACCACGCTGCCCACGTGTTCGCGTCGCAACCCTTGGCGCAGGACGAAGGCATTCTGCGCGCCGATGGCGACGATCAGTCCGAAGCTCAAGGCCATGCCTTGCAGCGAAACGGAAAAAGCGGGAGATGGGGCGGGGAGGGCGGTGATCATCCGAGGGAGCTTGCCTGTCTTTCTGGATGAAGACAAACTATCTTTCCTTCATCTAATTAAGTTGAGCTAAATCGATGCTGGACTACGCCGCGCTTTCCGCATTGGCTGCTGTGATTCGCGAGGGCAGCTTCGAGCGTGCGGCTCGCGCGCTCAACGTGACGCCATCGGCGATTTCGCAGCGCATCCGCTTGCTGGAAGAGCGCGTGGGCTGCGCGCTGGTGGTGCGTGACCAGCCTTGCCGGGCGACCGAGACCGGACGGCGGCTGTGCCAGCATGTGGACCGGGTGCGTTTGCTTGAGCAGGAGCTTCAGGGGGCGCTGCCGGCGCTGGCGCCCGAGGGTGTGACACGGGTGGCGTTGCCCGTGGCGGTGAATGCCGATAGCCTGGCCACCTGGGCCGCGCCCGCCATCGCCACGTTCGCGGCGGCGCATCCCGTATTGATGGAAGTGGCCGTGGACGATCAGGACCACACCACCGAGTGGCTACGCAGCGGCGCGGTCCTGGCCGCCGTGACGGGCACCGGCCGGCCCGCGGCAGGCTGCAACAG
>NZ_ANKP01000029.1:0-97423 GCF_000319775.1 Cupriavidus sp. HMR-1 | reverse complement strand
GCCGCCGCCGCGCGCGCCGCGGAGGTCGTGAGCGAGGAATGGGGCAATGGCCTGATCCGCAGCTGGAACACCGCGGGCTGGTTCGACCTGCCGCGCCGCCTGGGCAACCTGCTGGCTCCGCTGATCGGCGCCGGCAATGACGAGGTAGTGGTCACCGACACGACATCGATCAACCTGTTCAAGGTGCTGGCGGCCGCGCTGCGCGTGCAGCGCCTGCGCGATCCGGCCCGGCGCGTGATCGTGTCCGAAGCCAGCAACTTCCCGACCGATCTCTATATCGCCCAGGGCCTGGCCGATCTGCTGCAGCAAGGCTACGAGGTCCGGCTGGTCAACAGCCCGGACGAGATCGACGCCGCCGTAGGCGCAGACACCGCGGTGCTGATGCTCACGCATGTCAACTACAAGACCGGCGAGATGCTCGACATGGCCGGCCTGACCGAGCTGGCGCACGCACGCGGCGTGCTGACCGTTTGGGATCTGGCCCATTCGGCCGGCGCCGTGCCCGTGGCGCTCAACGTGGCCAAGGCCGATTACGCGATCGGCTGCACCTACAAGTACCTCAACGGCGGCCCGGGCTCCCCGGCTTTCGTCTGGGTAGCACCCGCGCTGCGCGACCAGTTCTGGCAGCCGCTGTCGGGCTGGTGGGGCCACGGCGCGCCGTTCGCGATGTCGCCGCAGTACGAACCGGCGCAGGGCATCGGCCGCTTCCTGTGCGGCACGCAGCCGATGACGTCACTGGCCATGGTCGAATGCGGCCTGGATATCTTCGCGCAGACCAGCATGACCGTGCTGCGCGCCAAGTCGCTGAAGCTGACCGATCTGTTTATCGATCTGGTCGAGGCCCGCTGCGCCACGCACCCGCTCTCATTGGTCACACCGCGCGACCACACGAAACGCGGCAGCCAGGTCAGCTTTGCGCACCCCGACGCCTACGCGCTGGTGGCCGCGCTGATCGAGCGCGGCGTCATCGGCGACTATCGCGAGCCGGGCATCGCGCGATTCGGCTTCACGCCGCTCTACACGAGCTTTACTGAAGTGTGGGACGCCGTCGAGATCATCCGCGACGTGCTCGACAGCGGCGTCTATCGTGACGCGCGCTTTGCCGTGCGGACGGCGGTGACCTGAGCGGGAGTCGATCATGAGCGAATTCAAGGGATGCCCGATGGGGCACGGAACCGCCCCGCAAAACGGTGATGGCGGTGATAGCGGCGATGGCTGGCACGGCGCGCAGATGGATTTCGCGCGCGACATGAGCTATGGGGACTACCTGGGCCTGGACCAGATCCTGAGCGCCCAGCATCCGCTGTCTCCGGATCACAACGAGATGCTGTTCATCGTCCAGCACCAGACCACCGAACTCTGGATGAAGCTGATGCTGCACGAGCTGCGTGCAGCGCGTGACGGCGTCAAGTCCGATCAGCTCCAGCCGGCATTCAAGATGCTGGCGCGCGTCTCGCGCATCATGGATCAGCTTGTGCAGGCGTGGAATGTGCTGGCGACGATGACGCCGCCCGAGTACTCGGCGATGCGGCCGTACCTGGGGGCGTCGTCCGGCTTCCAGTCATACCAGTATCGCGAGATCGAGTTCATCCTCGGCAACAAGAACGCAGCCATGCTGCGTCCGCACGCGCATCGGCCCGAACATCTCGAACTGGTGGAGACCGCGCTGCATACGCCGTCGATGTACGACGAGGCCATCCGGCTGATGGCACGGCGCGGCTTCCAGATTGACCCCGAGGTCGTGGAACGTGACTGGACCCAGCCGACGCAGTACAACGCATCGGTGGAAGCGGCCTGGCTCGAGGTCTACCGCAACCCGTCGGCCCACTGGGAGCTCTACGAACTCGGCGAGAAGTTTGTCGATCTGGAAGACGCGTTCCGGCAATGGCGCTTCCGCCACGTGACCACGGTCGAGCGCGTGATCGGATTCAAGCGCGGCACCGGCGGGACCGAAGGCGTCAGCTATCTGCGCAGGATGCTGGACGTGGTGCTGTTTCCGGAACTGTGGAAACTGCGGACAGACTTGTAATGCCCGCTGGTTTGCTCCCCTCCCCCCAATTCATGGGCGAGGGGAGCGCATAGCGGCGGCACTCAGACTTGTCGCCCTGCCGGGTCCGACAGCCGCGTGGCCAACGCCTGCAACGCAGGCGCCAGCTTCTCCCGAAACACCTCCTCGCCGACGGCGCCATACGATGCGCTGCAGCTGAGCATGTGCAAATCCTTCTCCCCCACCGGACGAAACGCCACCGCGCACGCGTGAATGGCGGGATGCCAGTCACGGAACGACGCCGCATAGCCGTCGCGCTCCGCCGTCGCCAATGCAGCGCGCGTCAGTGCTTCCTGTGCCTTCCATTGTTCCGGGAACGCCTGCGCGAACTCGGCCAGCACGCGATCGCGCCGGGCCTGCGGCAGTGCAGCCAGATAAGCCCGCCCCATCGAACTCGATACCAGCGACAGGCGCGATCCCACGCCCAGGCCGAGCATCGCGCCCGCGTCGTTCCGGATCGACTCCAGGTAGATGACTTCCAGCCGCTCGCGCTTGCCCAGCGACACCGACACGCCGTGCTGCTGCGCGAATGCCAGCATGTGCGGACGCGCCAGCGCCACCACGCCGGAGGCCGACAGGTACGAGAACCCGAGTGCCAGCACGCCGGCATCGAGCGCATACTTGCCCAGGCTGTCGTCATAGCGAAGGTAGCCAAGCTGCACCAGCGTGCCGGCCAGGCGGCTGACCGTCGCCTTCGGGAAGCCGGTGCGGCGCACGAAATCCTGATTGCCGAGCATGGTCTCGCCCGTGCGGAAACAGCGCAGCAGCTCCAGTCCGCGCGCCAGCGCAGTAACGAAGTTCGGATCGCTTTCGCGTTCACGCGGGGCCGGCTCTGCGGCTGGCGCGACGGAATTGGATGAAATGTCCAAGGCGAAACTCCAGATGGGGTTGGTCGATTGCCGAACGCAAATCTCCGGGGCGCGAGATTTCCCCTGTTGCGCCGCGGATCGGTTCGGCTATACTAGCTCATCGGAACAAGGTTCCGCAATGCGGAACCAAAGAAATTCCACCCGATTCCCACTTCGTGTCGTTTTTCCCGGATTGTGTGAAGGCTCCAGGCCTTCCTCGCCACATCAAAGAAGGAGACCTCCATGGCTGCCAACGCCGAATTCAACTGGGCTGACCCGCTGTTGCTCGACCAGCAACTGACCGCCGACGAACGCATGGTGCGTGACGCCGCCGCGGCTTACTGCCAGGACAAGCTGATGCCGCGCGTGCTGCAGTCCTTCCGCAACGAGAAGACCGATGTGGAGATCTTCCGCGAGATGGGCGAACTGGGCCTGCTCGGCCCGACCATCCCCGAGCAGTACGGCGGCCCCGGCCTGAACTACGTCAGCTACGGCCTGATCGCGCGTGAAGTGGAGCGCGTGGATTCGGGCTACCGTTCGATGATGAGCGTGCAGTCGTCGCTGGTCATGGTCCCGATCTACGAATTCGGCACCGAAGCCCAGAAGCAGAAGTACCTGCCCAAGCTGGCCACCGGCGAGTGGATCGGCTGCTTCGGCCTGACCGAACCGAATCATGGCTCGGACCCGGGCTCGATGGTCACGCGCGCCAAGAAGGTGGCTGGCGGCTACGAGCTGACCGGCGCCAAGATGTGGATCACCAACTCGCCGATCGCCGACGTGTTCGTGGTGTGGGCCAAGCTGATGGGCGACGATGGCAAGGAAGCCATCCGCGGCTTCATCCTGGAAAAGGGCTGGAAGGGTCTGTCGGCCCCGGCCATCCACGGCAAGGTTGGCCTGCGCACGTCGATTACCGGTGAAATCGTGCTGGACCAGGTATTCGTGCCGGAAGAGAACATCATGCCGGGCGTCAGCGGCCTGAAGGGTCCGTTCACCTGCCTGAACTCGGCCCGATATGGCATTGCCTGGGGTGCGCTCGGTGCTGCCGAATTCTGCTGGCATACCGCACGCCAGTACACGCTGGACCGCAAGCAGTTCGGCCGCCCGCTGGCCGCCACCCAGTTGGTGCAGAAGAAGCTGGCCGACATGCAGACCGAAATCACGCTGGGCCTGCAAGGCTGCCTGCGCCTGGGCCGCATGAAGGACGAAGGCACCGCCGCGGTGGAAATCACCTCGATCATGAAGCGCAACTCGTGCGGCAAGTCGCTCGACATCGCCCGCGTGGCGCGTGACATGCTCGGCGGCAACGGCATTTCCGACGAGTTCGGCGTGATCCGCCACGTGGTCAACCTCGAGGTGGTCAACACCTACGAAGGCACGCACGACATCCACGCGCTGATCCTGGGTCGCGCGCAAACCGGCCTCCAGGCATTCTTCTGAAGCCGGAAGCATGAAAAAAGCCCGGTCTTGAGTCATCAAGCCGGGCGGAAGCACACTACCAAGGAGACGACGGGCGAGCCCGCCGTTTTACGACATCATTCGAACGGTCAGTGGCACTGAACCGGGCCCGGGGGCAAACCCCGGGCCCGGTTTTTTCACTTGTTGGGCTGCGGCGTCAGACGCAGGTACGGACGTACGGCCTTGTAACCCTTCGGGAATTTCTGGCGGATGACCTCTTCGTCCTTCAGCGAGGGCACGATCACCACATCGTCGCCGTCCTGCCAGTTGCCCGGCGTGGCCACGCTGTGATTGTCGGTGAGCTGCAGCGAATCGATGACGCGCAGGATCTCGTTGAAGTTGCGGCCGGTGCTGGCCGGGTATGTAATGATCAGGCGGACCTTCTTCTTCGGGTCGATGACGAACAGGGAACGCACCGTCAGGGTTTCGTTGGCGTTCGGGTGAATCATGTCGTACAGCTCGGACACCTTGCGGTCGCCATCGGCCAGGATCGGGAAATTGACCGAGGTCGACTGGGTGTCGTTGATGTCCTGGATCCAGCCGTGATGCGATTCCACACTATCCACCGACAGGGCGATCGCCTTGACGTTGCGCTTTGCGAATTCCTCTTTCAGCCGGGCGGTCAGGCCCAGCTCGGTCGTGCACACCGGGGTGTAGTCCGCCGGGTGCGAAAACAGGACACCCCAGCCATCGCCGAGCCAATCATGGAAGCGGATACGGCCTTCGCTCGATTCCTGTTCAAAATCCGGTGCGATATCGCCAAGACGCAGTGCCATCGGGGGTCTCCTGAAACAACAGTAAATAAACGTAAGGAACGACGTGTAAACACAGGGAACCGAGCTTAGTTGGATTGCCTTCCAACCCAAACGAATATAAAGTCACTACAAAATCACTCGAAGTCATAAAGACTTGTGGTGACCACGCTTTGACGTCCCCTGCCTTGGCGCGCTACGGCCGAAACGGGGGCGTGGCAAGTGACAGCAGCATGGATTTGCGGATTCAGGCTTGAAACGATGGCAGGCCGCCACATATGCTACTTGGACGACAAGAAACGCCACAAGCCAGGGCTGGCAAGGCAAAATGTCACCACTTGAACCAACCGCCCGCAAACAGGAGAAACTAATGAGCGATGTCAAGACCGTTCTGTCCGATGCCGAGGAACTGCTGAAGCAAGCGGCCTCGACCACCGGGGAAAAAGCTGCCGAACTGCGCGAGCGTGGCATGGGCCTGCTGAAGCAAGCCAAGGAAAAGGCCCAGGATCTGCAAGACGCCGTGGTCACCAAGAGCAAGGCCGCCGCACGCGCCACCGACGACTACGTGCATGACCACCCGTGGCGCGCCGTGGGCGTGGCAGCCGGCGTGGGCCTGCTGATCGGTCTGCTGCTGAACCGCAAGTAATACCCATCGCAGCACGGCGTCCTGGCCGCGCATCTGCGCCGGACGCCCTGGTCTGAGGCCCGGTCCGCGGCACCGCCCGCCGCACCGGGACCTTTCCATTGCAGATGCCGCCACTGCGAGCGCATCGATCCTTCGCCGGAGCCGCATGAGCGAATCCCCTTCCCCCAAGTTCCTGGAGTCCGTTCGCAACCTCGCCAGTTCCGTGGTGTCGATGCTCCAGACGCGCCTGGAACTGGCCAGTGTGGAATTGGCCGAGGAGCGCGGCCGGCTGATGAAGGTTGCGCTGCTGGCGTGCTTCGGACTTGTCTTCTTCAGCATGGCGCTGATGACGTTCACGCTGCTGGTCGCCATCGTATTCTGGGAAACCTACCGCTGGCAGGCCCTCGGCATCATCATCCTGGCCTACCTCGCCTGCGCCGCGATCTGCCTGTTGCTGGCGCGCCGCATGGTCCGACGCGCGCCGCCGCTGTTCGAAGCCACGCTGGCCGAGCTCGATAAAGACAGGGAGATGCTGCGCCGATGACCACGCCCGCCGACGATTCGACCAACCCGGGCCAGCGCCACGAGCATGCGCGTCCAGTCCGATTCTCCAAGGAAGTCCGGCTGCCGCTGGAGATCCGCAAGGAACTGCTGATCACCCGCGCGGCGCTGGAACGCTACGACGCCGTGCAGGCGCTGCACAACGTCAAGGGTGGCGTGCGCCGGATGACCAGCCTCGGCAACTGGCTGCCAAACCTGACCCACACACCTGGCTGGCTCAAGCTGCTGGGTCTGACGCGCGAATATCCGATGGTCAGCACGGCGATCACGCTGGCGTTACCGCTGCTGCGGCGCACACCGATCGGCCGTGTCGCCTGGAAGGTCTCGAAGCTTGGGGTCGTGGCCGGCGCCGGCTATTGGGCCATCAAGACCTGGCAGTCCGTGCGGGGCGTACCGGCGAATGCTGGTGCATCAAAAGCGTCCACCCCGACTGCACCGACCGCACCGACCGAGGTCGTCGACACCGGCTTCCGCGATCCGCTGGTGAAATCCCCACCGGCAACCTCCACCCCACCCCAATCCTGACTAGCTGACCTCCACGCGATTCCGTCCGGCACGCTTGGCCCGATAGCAGGCCACATCGGCGGCGCCGAGCGCGTCTTCCGTGCTGGAGGTCCGCTCATCGAGCCGGATCAGCCCCACGCTGACGGCGACCGAGAACACGTGCCCCCGACAGGTAAAGCGGAACGCAGCAATCGCCTGACGCAAGGATTCCGCCACCCGTTCGCCATCACTCGGCGAGCAGTGTTCGAGCAGCACCGCGAATTCGTCACCACCCAACCGCGCCAGCGTATCGCTACGGCGTAGCTGCTGGCGCATGAGATCGGCGATCTGGCAGAGCAGTTCGTCCCCGGCGGCATGGCCACACGTATCGTTGACAGCCTTGAACCGATCCAGATCGAGGTACATCAGCGTGTGCGTGCAGCCCTCCTGCCGGGCCCGTGCAATTGCCGTTTCGAGCCTGCGCTCGAACTCGGGCCGATTCACCAGACCGGTCAATGGATCATGGCTGGCTTCATAGGCCAGCTGGGCCGCGTGCGCGCGTTCCAGGCTGACGTCGTGGAGCACGACCACCACGCCAATGGCTTGCCCAACCTTGTCCCGGATCAGCGCCACGGAGGGCTTGACGACCACTCTCGCCGAAGACTCGCCCGCCGAACGCCGGCTCAGGACCGTGACGGTCTGGCTCGGCCACGTCCCGGCCAGCGCGCGTGGCACCAGATCGGTAACCAGATCGCACGTGACTTCATCGGTCAGCGGACAAACCTGAGGCAGGAAGCAACCGGCGGCTTCAGCCTCGGTCCAGCCCGTCATCGCCTCGGCCACCGGGTTGAGCGATTCGATCCGTCCCCAGACATCGGTCGTGATCACTGCCTCGCCAATTGCCTGAAGCGTGACCTGCGCCCGCTCCTTCTCCGCATGCAATTGCGCCTCGAAGCGCTTCCGGTCCGAGATGTCGCTGAGCGAGCCTGCCATGCGCACGGCCTTGCCAACCGCGCTGCGCACCATGCGGCCCCGCGCCCGCGTCCAAAGATATCCCCCCGCCTTCTTCCGTAGTCGCAGTTCGATGTCGTACGGCGTGCCCTCGCGCATGTGCCCCGACAGGCGGCGCCCCAGTTCGGTGACGTCGTCGGGATGGGTCAGCGCCATCAGGGTCTCGACCGCGTGCGGGAGTTCGGTGGCGCGATAGCCGAGCATTTCCGCGCACCGAGGGGAAAAATAGAGTTCTCCGCGATGCGGATGCCAGTCCCACAGGCCATCGTTGCTACCGGCCACCGCTAGTTGCAGGCGTTCCTCGCTAGTCGCAAGTGCGGCGCGTAGCTGCCGCTCCTTGATCATCATGCTGCGTGACACCCACGTGACCCACGCAAGCAACGCCACCGCCACCGCAATCGAGCTCCACGTCAGCAGTGCGCGCACGCGCCGCGAAGCTCTGCCGAGTGTCGAGGAGAACGCCGCCTCCTGGGGTGTCAGCCGATTGTCGATATCGACGATCTCGCGCTGGATAGGCGCCACACAGCGAGCATCGCAGTCGCCAGCACGAAAGCGCTCGCGCAATGTCCGGGACAGCGTGTCGAGCCGGGCGATATCGACATCGGCCGTCGCCCAGATCTCGATAGCTTCGTCAATCTCCGCGACATCGCGGAACGTGCGGTAGAGCCGGATCATTCCGGAAATGTCGTCGGTATGATTGCCGCCGATCAGCAGCCCTTCGACGGCCCGCGTATGGTCATAGCGCGGATGCTTTTCCAGTTCGATACGCGCCTGACGATCGCCAAGCGGCACGGCGATGGCGGCAAGGTATGCGTCGTAATCGGTATCGAGCTGGCTGCGCGAATAGTTGAGCAGGTGCAGGACCGCGGCCTTCTGTCCCTTGGTCCAGAGGCTTTCCCCGGCGACGAAGCTGCGCGCGGCGGATAGCACGTCCACGCTGGCAACGCAGAACAAGGCCAGCGCCACAACCACCGGAACGAACGGCCAGATGAGGTTCGATACGTGCTCACCGACCGGCAGGCTACCCTCACCAGCTCGCTGCATTGGAGACTTCCCGTGCCGGACGTTCCGGCACCATCAAACGACTACGTCGCGCCAGATGTGGCGCAGCGTAGTCATTGTCAGCGAGCCCGCCCGGGGTGTCTCTAACTCAGACTGGGTAATTGAAACGGTTCAACCGGCACGTCAGCCCATCAAGACGATCAACAGCATGACGCCATTGACGACGGCGAGCGCGCCGAGGACGAACGCCGCATGTGACACGTGGTGCAACCGGTCGGCCAGCAACCGAACCGATGTTGGCGCCACGTTGCGGCCCCTGCCGTGTGCCAGTACCCAGGCGCACATGCAGAGAACGGCCACCGGCAGGATCAGCCAGGCGAGCACCCAGGGCGGAACGTCACGCGCCGCACGTGCCGGGACGGCAGATGTCGCAATCGTCACAGGCTCGCTGCGGACAGGAGGCGAGAGCGCCGGGGGCGGCGCCGTCGACGCGACGGACAATGCCTTGATCGCTGGCGACAACATCGGGGCCGGCGCGGGTGTGGGTGCAAGTGCAGGTGCAGGTGCAGGTGCAGGTGCAGGTGCAGGTGCAGGTGCGATAGTCGGCGGACGGTTCGCCGTCGAAGCCATGGTTCGCGCGGTCACGGGATGCTCGACAGGTCGCCTCGCAGGCATTCGCCGCCAGTCCGCGAACACCTCGTCGACGCACGTGACCGTCTCGCAGCCATTGCGCTTCCTGCGCCAGGCCGCAAGATCGGCCGTGCTCAGCGTGCCCGCATGCAGCATCCGCTGCTGGTCCGCGTAGATGCGTTCGTAGGCAACATTGAGCATCGCGTACTCGCAGATCAGCCGCTCGCCTGACGCCAGCCGGGCAGCCGGGCGCGCGCAGTAACTGACCGACGGATCGACACATCGGACGGTACTGGCCTGATAGTTCGGCGGACAAACGATCTCGGACGCCCGCGCGCTGCTGATGGCTGCGAGGCCCAGGGCAAGAAGAATGGCCAGCCGGCGTGCAAGCCGCTTCATGACATCCTCTCATCGGTCCTTCGCCATGTTGCGTGCGACGACCAGCCTGGAGATATCCGGATTAAATACCATGATCGACTGCGCGCCAAAGCCCGAGACGCTGCCACGCAAGTTGCGCGCAATCGGCGCAACGATCACTTGTGACGCGGCCTGCCCAGCAAGCTCCCGGCCATCGTTGACACACGGACGCCTATCACGCCTATCACGCCCATCACGCCCATCACGCCCATTACGCCCATTACGCCCGAAGCCCCATCATCGGCGATGCAATCGGACTCGCACCCCATTGCCCGAGCGGACAGTGACGCGCCCTACCACCTTGGGCACGTGCATGGGGTCCGCATCCACCCGATAACGACGCACGATGCTGGCCAGGATCAGCACGGCTTCCTGCGTCGCATAAGCCGCGCCGATGCAAACACGTGGCCCCTTGCTGAAGGGGATATAGGCGCACTTTGCCGAGGCCTTTCCGGCTTCCGTTTCGAAACGTTCCGGCGCAAAGTCGTCGGGGCGTTCCCACAGCGTCCGGTGCCGATGCAGCAGCCACGGCGAGATCAGGATCGGCGACCCCGCCTTGACGTCCTTCTTGCGTATGCACTGCGATTGCGTGGCTTCACGTACGAAGAAGCCGACCGGCGGATACAGCCGCAGCGTCTCGCGAAACACGTTCCCCAGCGCAGGCAGGTCCTTGATATCTCCGGCCACAAACTCCCGATCGCCGACCACTGCCTCGATCTCCGCCACGATCTTGTCTTGCAGATGCGGGCATTGCGACAGCAGATAGAGCGCCCATGTCAGCGCGCTGGCCGATGTCTCGTGGCCGGCAAGGAACAGCGTGCAGACCTGATCCACCAGTTCCTCGTACGAGAGACTGTCACCCGTGACCAGGTCCACCGCATCCATCATTCCGGAGAGAATGTCCTGACGGTCCGAGAGCTTCCCTTCGTCCCTTTCAGCCATTCGCCGCGCGATGATGCCGGAGAGAATTGCACGAATCTTCCGCGCCGCGCGTCGGCTGCCCCAGGTCGACAGCACCGGCGGCAGCCGGTAGATCATCAGGATCATCGCCCGCTGTGCATGATGCTGGAACTCGAGGAACGCGTCGTAGATCTCCTGCGCCGTGGAGGCCTCGAGGTTGTCGGAAAGGATCGTGCGAAAGATGATGTCGGCGGTAACGTAGCTCATCTCGCCATCGACTTCATGGCTGCGCCCGTCCGCCACCGCGTCCAGACGCTGCAGCATCGACGCCGCCGCGTCCGCCATCAGCGAGAACACCAGCTTCAGACGGGCCTGCGCGAACGCCGGCTCCACCAGTCGGCGCTGGCGTTCCCACTCATCGCCGTTGGTCGTGAAAATGCTTGACCCCAGCAGCGGTTCCAATGCCCGTTGCATCAGCTCGTGCTTGGGATACTGGTGGGTATCGCCCAGAATGCGGCGCACCCAGTCAGCATCGTTGACCATGAAGATATCCATGCCGGGCTGCGATATCTTGCCCATCTTCATCGAGTAGCTGCGCTCGAAGAGCACATCGATCCACGAATTCCAGCCACGCAGGAAACGCAGAATGAACGAACTCTTGCGCACATGCGGCTTGGGATACGGCGGCTGGAAACTCATGACGTCGGGTTCAGCTTCAGAAAGTCAGAATGGTTGGATGCGGCTAGGACCAGCCGTCATGCGAAAGTAGTCGTACTCGTTCGGCAACGCGCTCGCCATCAGGTACTGAAAATGCATGCGCTGACGATTGAGCTTCATCCGCGCATAGGTACGCTTGTCGAACATCTTGAACGGGCGCACCACCTGGGCAGTTGGACGGCCACCGCCGCGGATGCCCGAGACATCGAGCGGATTCGCCTGCGAGAAGCACAGGGCGTCTGCCCTGGCATTCATGTCGAGCCACGACATCGCCCGCTCGTCGGCAAGGCGACCCAGATCGTGGTGGAACGGCTTCGCCGTCGGCATCAGGCTCAGCAGCGGAATGCACTGCCCCAGCGTGACAAGCGTGATCCTGCCGCGTTGTTCGTCCGACAACAGCGCCGTCAGCCGGGCCGCGATGGATACCGCCAGGATCGACCCGACGCTGTGGCCCACAAGCAGGACCTCGTCCGACGGTGACGCTTGCTGGTCCAGACGAATCCATTCGGCCAGCGCATCCACTCTCGCCATGACGTCGATGGGTTCCCGCGCGCCCCATGCCTGCACAAAGCAGTAGGTCCGCAATAGCCAGAACACCGCCAGCCGGTTGGCCAGCGCGATGCCGCCCGCGCCCAGCGCCGCGCCGGCGGCAATGCCACCCGCCCACGCCCATCCGGATGCAAGTCCTATCACACCAAGCAAGCTGCCGACGCCGACGCCGCAAGCGATCGCGAGCAATAACAACAGAGCAAGATAAGCCATTGGATACACCGCGCTGAAGTACGGCCCGCGAAACGTTTTCTTCAGCCGGCCCAGCGCGCCGCAGCGGATGTAGTACCCGTAGTCCCGTACCGCCGCCATGATCACGCGCAGCAGGCTCCCCTGCCAGTGGCGGCGCACCAGATCGTCCCAGTGCAGGTAGTGGTAGGTCGTCTCCACGTCGTGCCCGTCCCAACGGCTATCCACATTCCAGGCGCTAACCAGAGGATCGAGCTTCGCACGTTGGCCCACCGAGATCGACGCCCCGTCATGATGCGTGGCCTGCTTGGCCGACTCTTCGCGATACAGGCGGTGATAGTAGCCAGCGCCACGTGGGTCGAAGCCGGCGACGTAATACACCTTGCGGCGCGTGACATCCTTCGGAATCGTTGCCGACGCGGTATGTTTCGCTTTGGTCGTCTGGTTCATTGCGTCCGCTCATGCAGCTTCTTCTTCAGTACCAGATCCACCACGGCCTGCTCGCGCTTGTTGGCACGCCGACAATGGTCCTTCTGAAAAAGATCGGTGACCCAGATGATGGCGCGAGCCCACCAGCGATGCTGCGCGCGCCAGGCGTGGGACGATACCGACTCCCATGCATAGCCGTTGAACAGCGTGGCATTGACGAACTGATCGAGCGCCCTCACGCCAGCGCGGCCACGCTCCGTCTTGCCGAAGAATCCGACATAGACGATCAGCAGATAGCCAACAACCGCGAGCGGCACGATAAAAGTCATCAGCAGGAATCCAGCGATGCGTTCTCTCATATGACAAACATTGAATCTCGATGATCGGTATCGCGCTCGTCATCCAACCACCAGCTCCGCAACGAAACTGATCGTGGTCGTGATATCCCAGGGGCGGCCGCTGTAGGCGTCCGCCAGAATCAGCATCGTCATGCAGACGATACGGGCCGGTGCCGATGCGGCTAATCGCCAACGCTTGTTCTCCAGTGCCGGCAGCAGCGCATCGTCCGCATAGAACGACGAATTGATCTGTGAATTGCGCACCAGGTAGTTGCGGAAGCGCGTGAAGACGCTCATATCCACTGCACCGGGGTTATTCCAGAAGGCACCCAGGGAACCCTGGAACGTCAGGCCGCGCTTGGCATAAAAGCAGCGTCCCAGCGCAATGACGGGCACGCGATGGAACAGCGCCTGCAGCCCGCTGGTGGAGTTGACTGTGACCAGACCCAGGCAGCGATGCAGCAACGACGGCAGATGCGCATCGTGGATATACACGACGCGGTCGGTCACGCCATACTGCACTGCGGATGCCGCGACCACCTTGCCGTAGTCGGTATGCCCGCGGTCCATCGGGTGATGCTTCACCACCAGCAGGCTATCGGCAGGCGCATCCGCGGAAAACGATTGAATGGTCCACTCGATGAACTCTTCCATGCGCCGCCACGGGCTGTGCATGCGGATCTGACTGTCGTTGTGAACCTGCAGGGCGACCATGAAGAAATGCGGATGATCGCTATTCAGCAAGCGCTGGCGAACGCCACGCTCCTGCCACCGGTAGGCGTGCTTCCGGTACCACGCACGCGTCCATAACGCCAGTTCATGCAGGCCGAACGGCTTGTGATGCCGATAGTCCGGGTAGCGGCGCGCGCCGAGCATACCGCCGACGAAATACCAGAAGGAGTACAGCGCCATGTTGCGGAACGCATGTGCGAACCGACGCGGCCTGGTCGGCAGCGTCGTGGCGGGAAGCTCTTCCATCGTGACGGCGGACAGCGGTGAATCGGCATTGACGCCTCCCCGCTCCAGCGTGATGTAGTCCGGACGCACGTAGCCTTCCTCGAACACCCAGAATGGCATCCCAAGGGACTGGGCCACGCGAGCGGCGATGCGATGCTGTCGACGACCGGAGCCGAACACGACGATGGCTTCGATTCGACGTTCGGCCAGCAGCCGGCGCAGCGTAGCCTCCCAGATCACCATCGGATCGGTGAAGCGCACGATATCGCCACTGCGATAGAAAAGATCGTCGCCACCATTGAAGTTCACCTTCACCACCTGACTGCCACGGCCAGTCAGGTAATCACGCAGGCGCGCGAAGAACGGACCATTCGGCCCCTGGAGCAATAACACGCGGCGATAGCAAGCCAGCCGGTCAAACGGCGCGCCCCCGCCGACGCGCTGAAGCTCGGAGGCAACGCTGCCCCCTTGCTGCGGCACGACGGCTGGTTCTCTTCCGTAGATTGCGGACTTCCCGTCCAATGACGAAATCATGCTCGCCTCGAATTCTTGTGGTAACTGGTATGTTCTTGTTTTCTGGATCGTCGCCCGTCAGTCGGGTCTTGGATTGGCGAGCCCCCTGGCCGCTGGTCTCGCCCATCGCCGCAAAAGCGGCTGCATGAGCGTTCGCAGTAGCCGCCCACCGGTCCTCTGGCGTTCGTGCTTCCATGTCAGCAGGTCCGCGATCACCTGCTCCGGCGATGCAAAGCCTGCACCCGGGTAGCGCGACACGTAGCGCGGATACAGAATCAGCGCACCCGCAACCAGTGCTTCCAGCGTCAAGACGCGCTGACGGCGCGGATTGACGCAGCGATCATCGGTCAGGCCCCATCCCGCGTAGAACGGCATCCCATGCGTGGTCACCGGCTTGCCACGCAGCAGCGCCTCGAATCCGGCAAGCGAGGTGAGGACATGCAGCCTGTCCACTGACTCGATCAACTGGTGCATGGGATAGTCGGACACCAGCTCGTCGCACAGCGTGCCAAGCCCCAACTCCGCATCGCGGCTGCCGCGAAGGCCCGCCATCACATCCGGATGAGGCTTGTAGACGATGTAGGCATCCGGCGCTTCCCGACGGGCCGCTTCAAGCAACGCCCGATTGGTGTGAATGCCCGGCGCGCCGAAACGCAGCGATGCGTCGCTTTCCACCTGCCCCACCACCAGCACAACGTCCCCCACGTGCGCGGGCCGTTGCCACGTGCCACCGCCGACGTTGTACTTGGTGATGCCAGTCCGCACGATGGCGTCGCGTAGCCGTGCCGCGCGCGCCAGCGTTGCGGCATCGAACGACGTCTCCGCCAGCAACCGCTCCAGCACCGAGGGCTGCGTCGCGTCGTAGTAGATGCCGACGTCGTCGAACACCCATGACACCGGACGCACGAGTTGCGCGCCCAGGCCAACGGAACGGAGGAATCCGTCCTCGACCGTGACGACGGACCAGTCCGCACGCGGGCAAGGCAGTTGTCCCCTGCCCCAGCGCAGCACGGTCGCCTGTGGCGGAATCGTGCGTTCACGGCGATGAAAGCGAACGGTGTGACCCTGGAGGAATTGCCGGAGGATGGGACGCTTCCATCGGGAGAAGCCGATGGCGTGCACATGTGCGGGCAACTGTTGCCGCGTGCGACGCTGAAGTGCCAGATACTCGATCGCATCCTCGGCATCGCAACGCTGCCCGGTGTGCGGCGATACATATCGCGTGTAGCGCACCAGCGCGGCAAAGGCCAGTTGCGGCAGGGAAACCGGGATTCGGCGCTCTGGCGCGCGCAGGGCGTCCTGCGTCAGTCCCCATCCCGCATAGAACGGCATGCCGAACGTGTGCACCGGCTTGCCGTGCAGCAAGGCCTCGAAGCCCACCTGCGACGTGACCACGAACACGGCGGTTGCCTGCCGAAGCAGCGGGACGACATGAACATCTTCTTGCAGACGCAGCACGTCCCGATACTCGCCACGATCGAGCATGGCGCCGACATAGCCCTGCTTGCGCCCCAACTTGACCTCCGGGTGCTCCTTGACCACAACCTTGCAGCCGGGATACAGCCGCATCGCCGCATCGAGCATCGTCCGGAAACTCTCCGCATCCGCATAACCGTATTGCACGGAGGCATCGTTCGCGGTCTGGTCGATCACGAGCACGTAGGGCGTATCGGTCGTATCAGCCAATTGCGCCGGGTCCGGAGCGTAGTTGTACTTCGATACCCCAGCCGCACGCCATTGCGCGATCAATCGCAGCGCACGTTCGTTTTCCTCCGCGGAAAGCGGCGCGGCGATCATCGACTCCAGACGTGACGGCGTCGTGGCGTCATAGAAGATGCCGAGGTCGTCGACCACGAGCGAGCAGGTCGGCGACGAAGCACCGGGATGCATCGAGCGGAGGAAACCATCTTCAAGGCAGAGCATGCGTTCGATGCCGCGCGCGCGCGCGAACGCCCACGCCTTGCGCGCGGTCGGACGCCGCCCCCAGGCGGCAACGCCTGTCAGCCCCTCAGCCGTGCGCCGCACGGACGAAACCCTGACTACGTTCTCGCCCAGCAGCGTCTGCAGATGCTCGATGCCAAGTATCCCGCGGGAAAGGATACCGATGGCACCGTCACACGGCCGGCTCATCGGCGCCAAGGTCGTGGATCTGAAGAATGCCGACCACGCGGCCCACATCGTTGTTCACCACCAGACCACCGATGCGTGCGGCATGTATGCGCGCCTCGGCGTCCGCGAAGCGCTCATCAGGCGACGCCACCTTCGGATCGACGGACATGATGTCCCTGGCCAGGATCGACCGGTAGTCACGATCGGAATCGAACGCACGGCGGATATCGCCATCGGTAATGATGCCCAGCAACGCTTCACCCTGCATCACGAGCGCCATACCCAGACGGCCACGGTTGACCACATGCACCACGTCGCGGAACGTCGCGTCGGCTGCGCAGACCGGGAGGTTCTCCTTGTGCATGACATCGGCCACGCGCGTCAGTAATCGGCGCCCCAGACTACCGCCCGGATGGAACCGCGCGAAGTCCTCGGGCTGGAAGTTGCGCTTCATCGAGAGCACCACGGCCAGCGCATCGCCCATGACCAGCGCCGCCGTCGTCGAACTGGTTGGCGCCAGGTTGTTGTTGCAGGCCTCTTTTTCGACTGAAACGTCGAGCACGACATCCGCGTGTCGTCCGAGCGTCGAATCCGGACGCCCTGTCATGGCGATCACAGGATTCTTCTGATACTCGAGGAACGGCAGGATACGAATCAGTTCCTCGGTTTCGCCGCTGTTCGAGATCATCAACACCACGTCGATCGGCTTGATCATGCCGAGATCGCCGTGGAACGCTTCGCCCGGATGCACCGAGAATGCCGGCGTACCCGTCGACGCCATCGTCGCCGCGATCTTCTTCCCGATCAGCCCGGACTTTCCCATTCCCACCACGACCACCCGGCCGCGTGCGCCCAACACGATGTCGATGGCGGCTTCGAACGCTGCACCGATGCGACTGGACATGCGATCCAGCGCCTGAATCTCCGTGGCAACGACATTGCGTGCCAGCGAGATGACCCCTTCCATGACTTCTTCTCCTGCTCTTCTTTTCGCTGCTTGTAATTGTTCTGCTTGTCTTTGTTCTACTCGCCCCACGACAACCGGCCCCTTCATGCCGGAATGCCCGCCTCTGTCATCCAGAGGACTGCTTCAGTCGATGACCAGCGGCGTGAACGACTTGACAAGGTCGTCCACCGCCTTGACCTGCGCGAGGAACGGCTCCAGCTTGTCCAGCGGCAACGCGCTCGGACCATCGCACTTCGCGTTGTCCGGGTCCGGATGCGCTTCCAGGAACAGACCGGCAAGACCCACCGCCATGCCGGCGCGCGCCAGATCCACCACCTGCTGCCGCCGGCCGCCCGACGCCGCACCGCCCGGGTCGCGCTGCTGCAGCGCGTGAGTGACGTCGAAGATGATCGGCAAATTGTTCGTCACACGCTTCATGACGCCAAAGCCAAGCATGTCGACCACGAGGTTGTCGTAGCCGAAACAGGTGCCGCGATCGCACAGCATCAACTGATCGTTACCCGCCTCCTTGAACTTCTCAACGATGTTCAGGACTTGCGACGGGCTCAGGAACTGCGGCTTCTTGATGTTGATCGGCTTGCCCGTCTTGGCCAGCGCGACGACAAGATCGGTCTGCCGCGCCAGGAACGCCGGCAACTGGAGCACGTCAACCACCTCGGCCACCGGCGCCGCTTGCCACGGCTCATGGACATCGGTGATCACCGGCACCCCGAACGCCGCCTTGACGGCCTCGAAGATCTTCATGCCCTCTTCCAGCCCAGGCCCTCGATAGGAATGGATCGAGGAACGGTTGGCCTTGTCGAAGCTGGCCTTGAAAACGTAGGGAATGCCGAGCTTCTGCGTCACGCGCACGTATTCCTCGCACGCCCGCATGGCGAGATCGCGCGATTCGAGAACGTTGATGCCGCCGAAGAGGGTGAAGGGGGCGGTGTTGCTGCTTCTCGGTAGATTGGACATTAATTTCTCTTCATCGACTGCTGCTTGGAACGCCAGGATTATGCAAACTACGTATTCAATGCCCCATCACGGGCAATTTTGGCCAGTGCTCGTTCATTTGGAGAGAAACGCGAGATACGTCGAAAGGCGCACAAACACTCATGCAACTGGAAAACAGATTCAAAGTCATTTATATAGAATCCATGCCGATCATCATCAACGGAAGAGATGCTCATCCATCGATTCCTTATGTCAGCCTTAATGAGACACTTAATATTTTCCACATCGAGCACATTTCGACCGTGAATTAAATGAATCGCTGAATCTCGGTAGTTATCAGGCATCCAATCATCCAGATTGATACATTCTTTCAATCTCGAAATTGTATTTCTCAATGCCGGCCAGCAGTACTCTTTTGTCACCTCAAAATTTATCTGAGGATTGGATGCAATTACATTGCAGTTCAATCGCACACCATGTAAAAGTGCACCATATCCAGCCATTGATGATCCAAAAAATGTGACATTCTTTGGATCAAAGAGACTGATGCAATGGTCAAACAGTTCCTCATACGAGCATCTGCCATTGGCGCCCAAGTAGTAACTATTATCAGGGTCAGTTACAAATAACAGACTTGCGCTCTTGTGTTTTCGTAGGGCGTCTATAGCAAAATAGCGATCTCCATTATTGTGGGTAGCCATCACAATAATTAGCCCTTTATCCGCCAAAACTTCTCCGTCGTCACTCAACAACGGCCAGAATACATAGCGCCGTCCGTTGAATTCACACTCCTCAATAGCACCCCATTGAGTAAAATAACGTGAGCCCATTATTACCCCAAAAAAACTGATTCTTGCCTAGGAATCCGTAGAACGGAAGATTCTCAGAAATCTTGAGTCTTTGAGGAACTGAATAGGATCTTTGCGCAACTTTCTGAGTTTCCGTGAGCGCAAAGCTTGCCGTATCGGATTTTGTGGAATATCCATTGCTCCGATTGGCTTCTTCATTTCCACTTTATTAACAAATGCAATACTCGTCTTTTCTTCCGCTTTGATAGTCGATCCTGCCTTCTGCCAATTGATCCGCCGCCCTACTGCATTGATCAATGGCTTCAGTCCAATTGAAGCATCGAGAGATTCCGTCGACTTCAGCAATATCTCTGCCACATTTATTTGACGGTCCTTGAATGCCCTCATTAATGCACGACGATGCTCAACATCACAGCTAAGCTCAGTCCGCCATCTGCCAGCAAGGTTACCGTCGTCGCAACAGATCGCGACACCTTTGTTATCTATAAGTGATCTTCCGAGCGCATAGATATTAATCGGATAGTCGAGCGCTTGCAGAAGAACAGTGGAGTTCAATCCAATGACAGCACCGGCTTCTCGCAGAGCATCCTCAATAGGCCTATCCGAATCCAAAGATACTCGCTCATTGAGGAATTTATCAATGTAGCCAACATTTCCATCTAATGGGTGCGGACGGATAATTACTTCCCAGTCCTGTGGAATTTGCGATAGAACATGACGCAGGAAATTCTCGTTTCCCTTAAAATTTGGAGAATTCACGATCAAGTTCGTGTCATTCTCGAGTTGCATTGTTACGAGCGCAACTTTCGGCAAGACAATCGTTTTTTTTACATTAGTGGGAAGTTCATAACCACATAGGGATCTAAAACCTAGAGTCGCCAGACGGGAAGCACCATTTGTGCCAACCTCGTCAAAGTAAATATTCCCTTTCTGCGGAAACCAACCCAATTCAGTATAGACAATGGGAATTCCTAACGCCTTTACTTTATTCAGCGCACCCTGATAGCGGGGATGCAGTCCGTTGTGAAAAATCAGAAAATCAGGTTTGAAGTTCTGAATATTCTTAATGAGTCGATCCGTATGCTTGATCCAATCGTAGACCGCGTATGCTTTATCCTCAATATCGAAGGCCTGATCGAAAAGGCGACGGTGCCCCTTCTCCCTTAGGCAAACATAGCGACGATCCATATCCAATGCGCGAGCCACCGGCTCCCACATCTCTTGAATATGCTCATTACTTATGCTGAAACCGAGAAAACGCCGGCCACGCAGTCTACTAACGTCAATAGACTTCGGCACCGTCACATTCACGCTTCTCCTAAAATCGAGTGCCATCCATTGGCGATGCTGAGTCAAACGATCAATAACGGAACCCATCCCGTTCCTAAAGTCTGCCCGAAGTGAATCCAGGGCACGACGAAAATCACTCCGCTCTGGATAAGGGAAGTCCTTCTCCAGTACGTTGATCACACTTTCGCTTATAGCATCGACATCTTCAAAATCAAATGCATTTAACAATGGAGGTGGCGCTATTTCGGCATTCCCCCCTACATTCCAGCAATGAACAATAGTGCCTGCTGCCAACGCTTCTAAGATGACCATAGAGCAATTTTCGAATTTGCTCAGCATCAACAGGGCCTTCGCTCGTCCCACATAATCCAACCGCTCAGGGCCTTCGATGTGCTCGTGGCATTCGACTTGACACTTGATTGCACGACTCAGGACAAACTGTGAGGATCCACGGCCAATCAGCACCACCTTAACGTGCTCAGGCAATCTCTCCAGAATCGGATTAATGTAGGCTACTCCCTTCAGCTCCTGGAAGCGACCTAGAAATACTACGTCCAGATCTTTTTGTTCGGCACCGCGCATTGGGATCGAATCATCAACCGGATTCTTGAATACCGCTCCACTTCGGGGGTTGAATTCTGGGCTTAAATGTTCCAGCAATGCATGTGACGGCGATGAAACGAGCGTCGCCTTGTACATAACCCGCAGTTCGTTCGAGAAGGCGTCCTGATTCACGTCATGCCCGTCATATTTCTGCGCAATTGCAAGCGGACAATGAAGCCGAATATGGGTTTTGTACTGCCGCGGCAGGAGTAAAGTTGATGCCTTTGCCTCCGGAGCTTCGATAATTACGTCCTCATAGCCGTAGCGCGAAAGAACGTACTCTCGGACCGCAATCCGAAATTGAGCGGGGCTCAGGTTTTCGCTGTTTTGAAAATAATCACACTGAATTCCGATCTGCTGTAGCTGCGGAATTAGAGCTCTCGTGTAATTATCAATTCCACTTGAGCCGCCAGACAAAGGATTAATCAGGAGATATTTCATGCAGTTCACCCGTTTTGTTATAGCCCGAGGACAACCTTGGCACTAATCGCAATCTGATAAAGAATCTGGAACACGTCCTTGGCGAACTGGCGCGTCTTGAAATCGATTTTCGGCAACACCATGATTTCATCGCCCGGATAAACTGTGCCGTCCTTCTTGCCGTCCGAGAAACTGCCGTCGCGATGCGCGATGATGATTCGCGACGTATCGGCGTTCTGTGAGAAGCCGCCAGCCTGCTGAATCAGGTCGTCCAGATCCATGCGCCCGTCGAAGGCGATGGCATTCGGGAAGAGCACCTCCCCGCTCACCAGCACGAGCCCATCCTTGACCGGCACACGCAGGACGTCGCCGTTTTCAAGCAACAGGTCATCCCGCGCGGCGGATTTCGAGATCAGGGTCTGGCCGGACGCTTCAATCTTCTTGGCGCGTTCCACCCACTGCAGCACCAGCGCGGCTTCTTCCTTGCGCAGTTGGGCCTCTTCGGCGGTGCCCGAACGGGCGGTCAGCACGCTCGACTCCAGGCTCTTCAGGGTGGTGGCCAGCAATGTCTGCTGGCGATCCTTCACGCTCAGACGGAACAGCTGAATGCTTGCGGCATCCGATTCCGGCGTGAATTGCACCTGCTTCAGCAGTTGCCCCATGCGGCTGCCATAGGGCAACACGAACTCTTGCGGGCCAGTGTGCTCCCCCTCGACGCGCACCGTGATCGTGCCGGGACGTTTGTCGGCTGTGAAATCAATCTCGTCGCCGTCATGCAGCACGATCTGATGACCTTCGGAGATCCGGAAGTACTCGACGTTCTTCACCGTTCCGGTATTGCGGACCACCCGCACGTTGGTGGCCGACGGCAAGGGCCTGGCTAGCCGAACGAACTGGTCGAGACGGGCGATATCGCCCATGAACTCGAAGCGCTTTGCGTTCTCGGCCAAGCCGCTCACCTTTACGGTTTTCTTGCGGGCCTGCACGAAGATCACGTCGCCGTTGTTGAGTTGCCGTGCCGTGAGGTCCCCCTTGAGCAGGAAGTCGTAGAGATTCACGACGTCCAGCGTCTGGTTGGCCCGCTTGATCGCAACGTCCAGGAACGATCCACGATCCGGGTCGATGCCGCCCGCCTGATCGAGATAGCGCAGCACGCTGTCGCTCGATGTGCCGTCGTACATGCCAGGGCGACGCACGGCGCCGGTCACGTACACCCGCACCGGCTGCGCGGCCAGCAGGCTGGCGTAGATCGATACCTTGCTGGCAAACGCGCGGCGCAGTGCATTGCCGACGGCGGTCTGCAGGTTGCCGTTGGTCGTGCCCTGGACGTGGAAGGGGCCAACCTCGGGCAGCAGGATGTTGCCGCCGGCATCCACCACAAGCACGGTGTCAAGGTTGTAGCCGTTCCACATGCGCAGCTGGATGCGGTCCCCGACCGAAATCACATGGCTTGGATTGAAGAGCGCCGAGCTGTCTCGACTGAACGCCCCCGTGAACAGTTGCGCGCCAAAGGCGTCGCTCGCCATATTGGCCGCGTAGTCATTGTTCTGCGGCGCGTTGGCCGGCGCTGCCGTGTCCAGGCGGGCGGGCACCACCGGCGCGGCGGCAGGCACCGCAGGCACTCCGCCGCTGACCGGCATTCCTGTCAGCAACGTGCCACCTTGCGCTGCCAGGGCGGCGTATTCCATTTGTCCGACACCGAGCGAGCGCGACGAAGTCTGCGCGTGTACCGGCATGATTGCGAGGCTGGCGGCAACCGCGCCAGTGGCGATGATTCTTCTGAGCATGTCAGTCTCGGTGGTCGCGGATGATGGCGCTCAGCAGTTGCACTACACCTGCCAGCATTGAGGTCGCCAGCACGAACACCACAATGTTGTAGAGCCGTCGGGGCTGGAGCGGGTACTCCGGCCGGGTCGGGCTCTGCACCACGGCAACGTTCTTGAGTTTGCGGGTAGCTTCGATACGCGCCTTTTCAAGGGCGCCGATGGCCGTCTTGTAGATGTCGAACGCGAATTCGGCTGCCGCCTGCAGGCGATCGTGCTCTTCGACCACGCGGTTCAGGCCACGTCCCTTGGTCGACACCATCCGGCCATGCTGCTCGGCAATCTGCCGCTCCACGGCGGCGATCTGCGCATCCAGGTGCTGGATGGTCGGCGACTGTGCCGTGTAGATTTCCTTGAGGGAGTTCCGCTTGACGTTGAGCTCGGCAAGCGTGGCTTCCGCGTTTGCCACCACGCCGGAGAGGCTTTCGACTTCGCCACGCGGCGACACCAGACCGTTGGCGTTCTGGTAGGCCACCAGCGCCTGACGCGCCGCTTTCAGCCGCTCGCCCTGGTCGTGCACCTGTTTCTCGATGTAGACCACCTGCTCGCTGGCGATGCGATGGGTCATCTCGTTCATGAAGCGCTCGCCTTCGGACACCAGTTCCTGGGCGATGTCGTGGGCCATGTCAGCGCTGAATCCCTCGACCCGGATCACCAACACGCGCGCGAAGTCATCGTAATCGACGCTCACGCGTTTAAGGTAGTAATCATGAAAGCGCTCCAGCGAAGCATCCTCAAACCACAGCCGCGACAACGGGTCACGATGGCTATCCGCGTAGTGCTTGCGCAGGCCGAGACGCGCGTCCAGCTTCTTGAGCATGTCCACGGAGAGCAGGTATTCGCGCAGCAACAACAGGTCCTGCGGCGCGGAGGACGTGCCGGTCAACAGCGACGTGAAGTCAGAAGCGCTAGCGCCCACGCCATCGCTGCGCTCCACCACGACGCGCGCTTCAGACACATAGCGGTCGGAGGCAATTACGCTCCAGTACACAACAGCCAACAGGCAGGCGCCGAAGGCCAACTGCCAAATGCGGTTCAGGCGCGTAATGCGGCCAACCTGGCCGACCGCGCCCGACGTAATCGTCTTCATCATCCCGAAATACTTCCCCTGTACTCCCGCAGAGCCTCCTCGACGGAATCGAACCAATGCGCGCGGCCCTGATGCAGCCAGACCGCCGATTGGCAGAAATTTTTCAACGTGGATTCGCTGTGCGAAACCATGACCAGGCCCGCTCGCCCGACAAGGTCCTCGAAGGCCTTCTGGGACTTGCGCTTGAACGCCGCGTCGCCCACCGACGTCAGTTCGTCGACCAGATAGGTGTCGAAGTCGAAAGCGAGCGACAGCGCGAAGGCGAGTCGCGACCGCATACCCGACGAGTAGGTCTTCACCGGGTCATCAAAGGCGTCGTTGAGTTCGGAGAACTCGCGCACGAACTCAAGCTTCTCGTTCAGTTCGTCCCTGACGCCGTGAATGCGGCAGACGAACTTGGTGTTCTGCCGTCCGCTGAGCGACCCCTGGAATCCACCACTCAACCCAAGCGGCCAGGACACGCGGCAATTGCGGACAATCTTTCCGCCGTTTGGCTGATCGATGCCGCCCACCAGGCGCAGCAGCGTCGATTTGCCCGCGCCGTTAGCACCGATCAGCGCCACCCGGCTATGCCGGGCGATCTTGAGCGACACGCCCTTGAGCACCCACTTCGAGCCATGTGAGGTGCGATAGCGCTTGTGAACGTCGGAGACCTCGATCATTGCGCCGTCAGCCTTGTCGCGTATCGCACGTGCAAGGCCAGCCCCAGGAACATCGTCGACAAAGCACAAAAGCCCAGGTAACCCAGACTGATCTGTGTTGCGCCGTGATACGCGGCGAACCATCCAATGCGCATTGCTTCCACGCCATGCGTGATCGGATTGGCGAGCACCGTGTCACGCATCCCGCCTTGCGGCAGGTTCGACACCGAGTACATGACGGCGGACAGGAAATATAGCGGCGTGAACAGAAGCCGGACGATCTTGCCGACCTCGGGCAATAGCGTCTCGACCACCGAGAGAATCAGCCCGAGACCGAGTCCGAACGTCCAGAGCAGGCCACCCGCACCGATGACCAGCAACGGATTCGAGGGCCGTATGTCGATGTCGAACAGCGCCAGCGCAGTCAACAGAATCGCGCCAACGATGAGGTACAGGAATGCCTCGACAGCGGCGCGCACCAGCACAGTGTCCACGGGCCGCACCTGCCGGTAGGAGAACAGCGCAGCGTTCGCCTGAATCGCATCCATGCCGCGCTGCGCGATATTCCGCACCAGGAAAAAGCTCCACACACCAACCAGCACGAACACCTCGATATTGGCGCCCCGAACCACGGCATGTCTCAGCACGCCGATCACCACCATCAGAAAAACGAGGTGTGCCGCCGGTTCGAGCAGGATCCACAGCCACGCGGAACGACCAGCCGCCAGGCGGCCGTTCGCCTCGCGCAGGAACAGCGCCTGCCAGACGGAAAAAGCAACGGAGAAGTCGGTGCGGACCGATGTCCGGTTCATTGTTCGTATTTTTGTGTTGTGTTCACCAGTGATGCGGCTTCACCAAAGGCGAAGCAACGCCGAGCGGACGCCTGACTCCCCGGGGACGAGGAGGTCGGCACAGGACGCGCCCATCGCAGCAGAAAGCGCGCGAAGGCTGATGATCAGAAACCGGGTGAGAGAACGGAGGAACAGACAGGAGCCGGTCCTAGCCACGCCTAGAATGGCAGGCAGGCTCCAGCAAGGAGCAGCGCGCTCCTTTTGACGTGCCTACTTCATTTGGCCATGGCAGCAGCCTGCCTGACCGGCAAAGACTACGGACTTCCAATCGCTTTTTCCAATGCACACGACAGTCCTGTCTAGACAGGACTGTCCCAAGCAACTTCCCAATTCCTCAAGTTTCCTGAACGATCCGAGACTTGATGGCTATATCCACTACGACAACGGCCGCAATGCTAATGCACGAATTGATTAAAGTGCAACAAAAACTGACAATTTGACATATCCCCCATATGAGGCTTGACACCTCTCTTCCGCATACATGGCAGTGATCGCGATTTGCGATTATGTTGATGAATCAACGAAATTCAGGCAATGAATTCCGACGCTGCCACTGATTACCAAGGAACATCAGGCAATACCGGCGATAATGCGAATTTATAATGAGGGTATTGCGCGCACCTTTACGGGGGAACAGATGAACAACCAGAGCGCTCATCATTATTTAAGTCATTGATTCTTATAGAATAAATCCGCATAAATGGCCAATGTACCGGCGGAATATTCGCTAAGAAATGGCGACATTGGACACAGCGATGAAGAATAGGCCACAGCCGCTCTGGAGCGAGTCCGCTCCTCGTCATGGATTATCTTGATGTCAAGCCGTTCCCGACCTGGAAATTACGTTTTATCGACCATCAAACGATGCCGGAGAATAACCGGGACGGCCATCGTATTCACTGTACTCAGGGCGTCGCCCTGCAATCTGTACTTATGAGATGGAGAACACGTAGCACAGGGAGCCCGATTAATTACCCCCCATTGCGGGGGTATAAAAACAAAAAGGGCCTGTGACTTTCGCCACAGGCCCTTCGTAATACTGGTGGGTCGTGCGTGACTCGAACACGCGACCAACGGATTAAAAGTCCGCTGCTCTACCGACTGAGCTAACGACCCGCAAAAACTGAATCGGCGATTATAGGGATACTCCTACTGACTGTCAAGCATGACGGCTCGCCCGGCGCTTTAGGCCATGCGTTCGAGCCGCCAGATCTGGTACTTGAACGCCAGCACTGCCCCGACGATGATCGCGGCGAAAGCGATGAACGAGCCGACTGCCAGCGTCGACACACCCGACAGCCCCTGCCCCACGGTGCAGCCCAGCGCCGTGACGCCGCCTGCCCCCATCAGGATGCCTCCGACCATATGGTTGGCCACGTCCTCGGCATTGCCGAATCCCTCCCAGCGGAACGTGCGCGAGGCCAACGCATAGGCTGCCGCGCCAGCGATTACGCCGAACACGCTGACAATGCCGATCGTCAGCACCTTGCTCTTGTCGCTGAACATCATCAGCCAGTCCAGGGTGTACGCATACGGCGCCACGAAGCTCAGGCTTTCCATGCGACCGCTGTTGCTGGCCACGAACAGCTCTTCGAGCGTGTTCGGGTCCTCGGACACATAGCCGATATGTCCCGATACGTACCACATGCCAACGATGATCAACCCAACCGCCAGCCCGCCCAGCAGGTTGTCGAACGTGCGAAAGCCGTTGCCGAGCAGCGCCCAGATAACCAGCACGGCGCCGATCACCACACCCAGCGCCAGTTGCAACGTGCCGCGCGCCAGGCCGGTGCCATGCGCGATAAGCGACGGCAGATCCTGCGTCGCCGGCAGTGTGACAGCCACGGTATCGACCGTGCTCACTCGCACCACGCCGAACAGGCCACGCAACGTCATATAGGCCGAGAGCCCCAGGAAGGCGAACACCACCAGCGACTTCAGGTTGCCGGCACCAATCCGTACAAGCGTCTTGCTGCCGCAGCCCGACGCCAGCACCATGCCGAAGCCGAACATCAAGCCGCCCACTGCCGCAGACAGCCAGCCGAGCCTGGCCGAGGTGTAAATCGTCTTGGTCGGGTCGATCAGGCCAGCCCAGGCCAGCACGCCAGTGCCGATCATTGCCACGCCAATGGCCATGATCCACATACGCATCCGGCTCCAGTCACCGATGTTGACGATGTCGGAGACGGCGCCCATCGTGCAGAAATGCGTGCGCTGCAGGATCGCGCCAAACAGGAAGGTCAGAACGAAAGTGCTCAGCAGCACGGTGCGCGTAAGCGCTGGGATATCGATATCGGGCATGTCGGACCGGGGGTGGCTCGTGGATTTCTGTCTGGAGGGGGCACTCTGGCGGCGCCCCTCTCTTCTTCAATCAGTTGGAGGTCTGGTAACGGGTCGGGTCGGGCACGCCGGCGGCCTCGAACCCTGCCCGGCGAATCCGGCACGAATCGCATACGCCGCACGCGCGGCCATCGTCATCTGCCTTGTAGCACGAGACGGTCAAGCCGTAGTCGACGCCGAGCTTCACGCCCGCGAGAATGATCTCGGCCTTGGTCATGTCGATGATCGGCGCATGCACGTGAAAACGATCGCCTTCTACGCCAGCCTTCGTAGCCAGGTTGGCCAGCGCCTCATAGGCGGCGACATATTCGGGCCGGCAGTCCGGATAGCCGGAGTAGTCGACGGCATTCGCGCCGAAAAACAGGTCGCGTCCGCCAATTGCCTCGGCCCAGCCAAGCGCCAGCGACAGCATAATCGTATTGCGCGCCGGCACGTAAGTGATCGGAATTCCGCCTGCGGTGCCGTCGGTGGGCACGTCTAGCGCGTCATCGGTCAGAGCTGACCCCCCGAAACGGCGCAGGTCGAGGTCGATGATTTCGTGGCGCTTCGCGCCGAGTTCGGCCGCCACGCGTTTGGCCGCTTCAAGCTCGGATGAATGGCGCTGGCCATAGCGCATGGACAGCGCATAGGTTTCGAAGCCGGCCGCGTTGGCCATGGCGAGGACGGTGGCGGAATCAAGGCCGCCGGAGAGCAGAACGATGGCGCGTTTGGTCATGATGATTGCGCGCGGAACAAGCGCGCTGTAATACGCCCGGATTGGGCGAAGCGCGTATTTTAGCGCGGTGGCCGGATCAGCAGGATCAGGCACGGCTGATGGCCTGAATCCCACGGCAATTGATAAGCGCCAGCCCAAAGAAAAAGGCCCGCTCGCGCGGACCCTTTCCTGGACTACATACCGGTATCGGTTACTTCAGCGTCTTCAGCCGGTTGCTCGCGGCCTGGGCGCCTTCAGTCCCCGGATATTTCGCCACCACGGCTTCCAGTGTCTTCTTGGCTGCGGCCTTCTGGCCAGATTCGAACTGGTTGTTGGCGATGGCGATCATGGCGTCCGGCGCCTTAGGGTGCGTCGGGAAGTTCTTCACCATGGTATCCAGCACGTAGGTCGACCCCTTGTAGTCGCGCTGCGCGTAGAGCGAATTGCCGAGCCAGAACTGCGCCAGCGGCAAGTACGGGCTTTGCGGATACTTCTTCGCAAACGCCGAGAAGGCATTGCCCGCGCCCTTGAAGTCGCCCGACTGGAACTGCTTCAGCGCTGCGTCGTACTCCGGCTTCTCGGTCGGTTGGGCGATGCCCTCGCGCCCTTCCACGGTCACCTGCTGCGGCTCGAATTTCTTCAGGCGCGCATCCAGGTCAGCGTAGTAATCCTTCTGCTGCTTCTGCAGCGTATCCACCGTGTTTTGCAGCACTTCATTCTGACCGCGCAGTCGGGCAACCTCCTGGCGCAGACCTTCGAGCTGGTTCTGCGCGTCGAGCAGGGTCCGGCTGTTCTGGTCGATACGCTGGGATGCCGTGGCCTGGAAACCGTTGAACTGGTCCCGGATCTGGATCACCGCACGGCGCGCCTCGTCGTCGTCAAAGACGCCGGCGTGCGCGGGAATGGCTGCCAGCAGGCCACCGCCGGATACAGCGGCCAGCCATAGCAGCGTGGAAACGCGAGCATTCATGAAGAATTATCCGTGGATCAGTAAACGATATCGGCGCGACGGTTCTCGGCCCACGAGGCATCATCGTGCCCGGTTGCCTTCGGCTTTTCCTTGCCCAGGCTCACAGCTTCCATCTGCGAGTCAGGCACGCCCATCGCAGCCAGCGAACGGCGCACGGCTTCGGCACGCTTCTGGCCCAGTGCCAGGTTGTACTCGCTGGTGCCACGCTCGTCGGTGTTGCCCTGGATCAGGATCTTGCGGCTCTTGTTGCTGCCCAGGTACTGCGAGTGGGCTTGCAGCATGCCTTGGTAGTCCTGCTTCACCGAGTAGCTGTCGAAATCGAAGTACACGCTGCGCTTGGCCAGCGGGCCGTTCGGGTCGTTCAGCGGGTCACGCGAAACATCAACCGGCGCCACATTGCGTGCGTCGGTGGTCGCGCCGGTGCCGGCGCCGGACTTCGATGCGTCGTCGAGCTTCACACCCGAGCTGCAGGCGCCCAGAGCCAGCAGAGCAGCAATGGCGAGCGATTTGGTCATCATTTGGGACATGGCGAGAGACTCCTCTTTTTTACTGCATGAAAGGCCCCCAGGACGGCTCTCGAACAGCGCCGGACTGGAGAGACAGAACCTGCTTGGTGCGTCCGTCCGTGGAGACTGCCGCCAGTACGGAGCGGCCGCCCACGCGGGTGGCATAGAGAATGTACTTGCCGTTGGCCGCGAAGCTCGGGGATTCATCGTTGGTCGTATCGGTGAGCGACGTCACATCACCGTTCGACAGGTCCTGTAGTTGCAGCCTGAAGCCACCGCTGCGCGAAATGTAGGCCAGGTACTTGCCGTCCGGCGAGATACGCGGGCTGACGTTGTAGCTGCCCTTGAAGGTCACGCGCTGCGCTGCGCCGGATTCCTCGCCAGACGCCGGCATACGGTAGATCTGCGGCGCGCCGCCGCGATCGCTGGTGAAATAAATGCTGCGGCCATCCGGGGAGAACTGCGGCTCCGTATCGATGGCGCTGCTGCGGGTCAGGCGACGCAGGCCTGAGCCATCGGCGTTGACCTGGTAGATCTGCGTGTTGCCGTCGCGGGAGAGCGACACGGCCAGATGCTGGCCATCGGGCGACCAGGACGGCGCGCTGTTATTGCCCTTCTGATTCGACACCACAACACGCTTGCCCGTCGCCAGGTCATGCACGTAGACCACCGGTTTCCTGGCTTCGAACGAGACATAGGCCACGCGGCGGCCATCGGGCGACCACGCGGGGGAGATGATCGGTTCGGTGCTGGTCAGCGCGATCTGGGCGTTCTGGCCATCCGAATCGGAGATCAGAAGCTGGTAGCGATTGCCCACCTTCGACACATACGACAGGCGCGTGGCAAACACGCCGCGCTCGCCGAGCAGCTTCTCGTAGATGTAGTCGGCGATCTTGTGCGCGGTCACGCGGAGCTGGCCCTGCGTGACGGTGAATGCCAGACCGCCAAGGCTCTGCCCCTTGGCGGTGTCATACAGGCGGAAACGCACCTCGTACTGGCCATTGCTGGTCGGCGTCACGCTGCCGGCCACGAACGCATCAGCACCTTTCGCCTTCCAGCTGCCCAGGTCCACCTGGGCCGATTCGGCCACGGTGGCACCTGCGGGGTCGACGTTGCGGAAGCGTCCGCTGTTCGTCAGGTCGCTGCGGATGATGGCGGTGAGGTTCTGCGGGGCCTGGGCCTCGCCCTGGAAGTTGGCGGTCGCTACCGGGAACTGGTTCGAGCCGACTCCGGTGATCTCTACGTTCAGTTGCGCGTGCGCCGCGCCCGCCGACATCAATGCCACAGCCAGCCACGCCATCAAGGCATGGCGGCTCTGGTCGCGGGTGGGATTGGCGTTCTGGCGTCGGGATAGCCAGTTGGGGGCCCAAAGCTTTCGCATGCTGCTCCTCAGTCGATTTCAGGTTTCATCGTTGCGGCGGCACAGCAAACACGGCGAGACGGGCGACATGCGGCTTGGCATGGCCCCACAAGCGTACGTATTGCACGCTGCCGGCCGCGTCAGGCAACCATTCATGGTAGCGGTGGGACCTAACGCCCACGATGAAGGTTGCATTATGTTGCAAAACATGGCGCTATCGACACGGTTCGCCCGCTCAATCCTTCGGTTTGAACGTAATCGTGAAGTTTGCGGGTGCCTTGCCGTCCTCATCGCGCGGCAGCGGATCGGAGCGCTGCACTGCACGCAGCACGGCGTTGTCCCAGTCCGAGTTACCGCTCGACTTGGTCAGCCGCGCCGACAGCAGCGAACCATCCGGCGCCAGCGAGACCGACACCACGGCTGCGGGATTGCCCTCGACATCGCCACCAAAAATGATGTTCGGCTTCACACGGCGACGCACGCGGTCAGAGTAGCCCGGCGAGGCCTTGCCTCCCGAACCGGCGCCCGAACCTGCGGCGCTGCCGACTCCACCGCCGGAAGAAACGCCGCCACCGGCCATTGCCTGCAGGCGGGCCAGTTCGCTCTTGCGCTGGGCATTGGCCGCGGCGTCACGCTTGGCCTTGGCATCGGCGTCGGCCTTGGCCTTGGCTTTTTGCTCGGCATCGGCCTTCGCCTTGGCATCCGCGTCAGCCTTGGCCTTCGCCTTCTGATCAGCCTCTGCCTTCGCCTTGGCGTCCGCGGCTTCCTTGCGTTCCTGGTCGGCCTTCTTCTTCGCGTCTTCCTTGCGCTGCGCCTCGAGTTGCTGCTGACGCAGGTCTTCCTTGCGCTGGGCTTCCTTCTTTTCCTGGTCTTTCTTTTCCTGTTCCTTTTTCGCCTGGTCCTTGCGCTCCTGCTCCTTGCGCGCGGCCTCCTGCTTCGCCGCTTCGCGCTCGGCGGCCTCTTCGGCCTGCTTGCGCTTCTGGCGTTCCAGGGCGATATCGGCCGCTTCCTCGACCTTGCTGCGCACGGCAGGCTCGGGCGGCGTGGGACGCGGCTGCTCCACCGGGCGCGGCGGAGGCGGTGGTGCAGGCGCGACGTCCGGCACCTCTTCCCAAAGCTCCGCCTCGGCTCCCACCGGCGTGCTGCTCTGCCAGTGCACACCGTAGTACAGCACGATACCGAGCAGCAGATGCATCACCAGCGCCAGCAGGAACGAGCGAAGCGTGCCACGTTCCTTGACTGGCTGGTACGGATAGGCGGCGGCTTCCACCGCGCGCGCGGGCCGTTGATGCGGATGACGGGACGAAAGGCTGGCCACTTTGAGTTGCGACGTTGAGGCGCTTACTTGGACTTCACCATCAGGCCGACGCGCTTGACGCCATCGGCCTTCAACACGGACATCACGTCGAGCACGGCTTCGTACTTGACGGAGCGGTCGGCGGCAATCACCACCGGCTGGTCCGGATTTTCATTCTGACGCTGGTGCACGAAATCGATCAGGCCACGCTTGTCGAGCTTGCGCTCGAACGCGTTGCCGGCGTTGTCCTTGCCACGCGCGGTCAGCTCGCCGTCCTCGTGCACGGTGACGATGATCGGCGGCGTCTGTTGCTGCGGCGTGGCATTGGCCACTGACGGCAGGTCCACCACGGCCGGGTTCACGATTGGTGCTGCCACCATGAAGATAACGAGCAGCACGAGCATCACGTCGATATACGGCACGACGTTGATTTCCGCACTGGCCCGACGGCGTGATCCGCCGCGGCGCTGAATGGCTGCCATGACTGGTGCTCCCCCGCTCTCGGTTTAACGCGTCTGGCGCTGAAGGATGTTCAGGAATTCTTCCATGAAGCTTTCGAACCGGATGGCCAGACGGTCGATTTCCGTGGCATACCGGTTGTAGGCGATCACGGCCGGGATAGCTGCAAACAGGCCGATCGCGGTGGCCACGAGTGCCTCGGCGATACCGGGCGCCACCGATGCAAGCGTTGCCTGCTGCACATTCGACAGACCGCGGAATGCGTTCATGATCCCCCAGACCGTGCCGAACAGGCCGATATAAGGGCTGACCGAACCGACCGACGCCAGGAACGGCAGGTGCGATTCGAGCACGTCCATTTCACGCTGGTACGCGGCGCGCATCGCGCGGCGGGCGGCGTCGAGCAGCGCGCCGGCCTCGTTGCCACGCTCGCGTGCCTTCAGGAACTCGCCCATGCCCGATTCGAAGATCCGCTCCAGGGCGCCGGTGTTGTGACGATTGTTGACCGCACTGTTATAGAGCGCCTGCAGGTCGCCGCCTGCCCAGAAATCGCGCTCGAAGCCCTCGGTCTGCGTGCGCGCGGCGCGCAGTGCCAGGTGCTTGCGGAAAATGTAGGTCCACGAGAACAGGGACATCACCAGCAGCAGGGCCATGACGGCCTGTGCCAGCAGACTGGCGTGAAGTACCAGCGAAATGATCGACAGGTCTTGCGTGACGGTCACTGGATTCATCGAGCGTTTTTGATAGTGGCGAGAACAGGGGCAGGAATTGGGGTCGGCCGGAACGTGCTTTTATCGACACATCCGACTCGAATTTGGCCGGCGGCCAGCATCAGCTCGCCACGCCAGGCTTCCTGGGCAAATTGGACCGACGCCGGTCCGACGCGTTCGATATGCGTACGGATCTCGAGCTGGTCGTCCAGCCGGGCGGGCGCATTGTATTCCACAGTCGTGCTGCGGACGATGAAGACCACGCCGGACGAATCCGCGAGGCTCTGCTGTTCGACGCCGAGCGAGCGCAGCCATTCGGTCCTGGCCCGCTCGAAGAATTTGAGGTAGTTGGCGTAGAACACCACGCCGCCTGCGTCGGTATCTTCCCAATACACGCGCAGCGGCCATACGAAATTTGGCATGGCGGGCATTGTAACGGAGTGCACTGGTAAACCCGTGTGTGACTTTGCAACAGCAAGTTGCGAGCCAATCCTCGCCAGGCCTTGCCGGATCAGGGCCGGGCGCGCATCCGGGCCGGCCGTCGTCTTGCAGCAAGCCGCTTGCTCGCGTAAACTCTGCGGCAACCATTCCACCTTGCGCGACTGGCGAAGTCAGTGGGTACTACCACGAGGAAGCGCAAGTTCATTGGGCGTGATATTCGATGCGCCTGCCGCTCGCCTGGGCAGCGAATGGGAAGCAGGGTGCGCCCTGCACCGGCTGGTCGCGTTTTCGCGCCCCCGGTGCTGGACGCCAGTGCCTTCCCCGCGCGCCCTAATACGCGAAAATTCCGCAATACAGAGTAGCGTCGACAGGCATCCGGTTTCCGTACCGGCCGTGCCATCCGCTCTCCCTTTTAAACAGACGAGTCACGCCATGTTTGAACGTAGCCGCTTCACGATCGAGCAAATCGACCCCGAAGTCTTTGCCGCAATCCAGAAAGAAAACCAGCGTCAGGAAGATCACATCGAACTGATCGCTTCCGAGAACTACACCTCGCCGGCCGTGATGGCCGCCCAGGGTTCGCAGCTCACCAACAAGTACGCCGAAGGCTATCCCGGCAAGCGCTACTACGGCGGTTGCGAGTACGTGGACGTGGTGGAGCAGCTCGCCATTGACCGCGTGAAGCAACTGTTTGGCGCCGAAGCCGCCAACGTGCAGCCGAACTCGGGCTCGCAGGCCAACCAGGGCGTGTTCTTCGCCATGCTCAAGCCGG
The DNA here is from genome assembly GCF_000319775.1 of Cupriavidus sp. HMR-1. Taxonomy (NCBI): domain Bacteria; kingdom Pseudomonadati; phylum Pseudomonadota; class Betaproteobacteria; order Burkholderiales; family Burkholderiaceae; genus Cupriavidus; species Cupriavidus sp. HMR-1. The sequence goes on along the minus strand of NZ_ANKP01000029.1, from coordinate 61,912 downwards.
GCGACACGATCATGGGCATGAGCCTGGCCGAAGGCGGTCACCTGACCCACGGCATGGCGCTGAACATGAGCGGCAAGTGGTTCAACGTGGTCAGCTACGGCCTGAACGCGCAGGAAGACATCGACTACGACGCGCTGGAAAAGCTGGCCCACGAGAAGAAGCCGAAGCTGATCATCGCCGGCGCATCGGCTTTCGCGCTGCGCATCGACTTCGAACGCATCGCCAAGGTTGCCAAGGCAGTTGGCGCCTACTTCATGGTGGATATGGCCCACTACGCCGGCCTGATCGCCGCCGGTGTGTACCCGAACCCGGTGCCACACGCCGACTTCGTGACCACCACCACCCACAAGAGCCTGCGCGGCCCGCGCGGCGGCGTGATCCTGATGAAGGCCGAGCATGAGAAGGCCATCAACTCGGCCATCTTCCCGGGCATCCAGGGTGGCCCGCTGATGCACGTGATCGCCGGCAAGGCCGTAGCCTTCAAGGAAGCGCTGCAGCCGGACTTCAAGGCGTATCAGGAACAGGTGGTCAAGAACGCCGCCGCACTGGCCGAAACGCTGATCGCCCGCGGTCTGCGCATCGTGTCGGGCCGTACGGAAAGCCACGTGATGCTGGTTGACCTGCGCGCCAAGAAGATCACCGGCAAGGAAGCCGAGAAGATCCTCGGCGACGCCCATATCACGGTGAACAAGAACGCGATCCCGAACGATCCGGAAAAGCCGTTCGTCACCTCGGGCATCCGCCTGGGCTCGCCGGCCATGACCACGCGCGGCTTCAAGGAAGAAGAAGCCCGCCAGGTGGCCAACCTGCTCGCCGACGTGCTGGACAACCCGCACGACGAGGCCAACATCGCCGCCGTGCGCGAACAGGTTGCCGCACTGACCCGTCGCTTCCCGGTCTACGGCTGATTCGCCAGTCGATCGCGCTATAGTTAGCGCACACGAACGGCGCTGTCACCTCTATGGTGACAGCGCCGTTTCAACAACCGCAGGACCGCAACAGAAATCGAAGATGCAAAATGCGGTCAGGCTCTTACATTCAGGTGGTCAGGCATGAAATGCCCCTTCTGCGGTCATTCCAGCACCCAGGTTCTTGACAGCCGCGTCTCGGAAGATGGCGATACCGTGCGCCGCCGACGCCGCTGCGAAGCCTGCGACCGCCGCTTCACCACCTACGAGCGGATCGAGCTGTTCTTTCCCGCCATCGTCAAGAAAAATGGCTCGCGCGTGGACTACGCGCGCGCCAAGCTCAAGGATTCGATGCGGCTGGCACTGCGCAAGCGGCCAGTTTCCGCCGAGGCCATCGACGAAGCGATCACTCGCATCGAAGAAAAACTGCTGGCTCTGGGCGAGAAGGAAATCCCGAGCAGCCAGGTCGGCGAGCTGGTCATGCGCGAGCTTCGCAAGCTCGACAAGATCGCCTATATCCGCTTTGCATCCGTGTATCGCAGCTTCGAGGACGTTTCCGAATTCCGGGACATGCTCGACGAATTCTCGTCATCCACCCCGCGAAAGGGGTAGGAAGGACCGCAGAAGCGCTGTCTCATCACCACTTGCTGCTCTTGGGTAGAGCGAGGCAAGCGAGCGCGCTTGCAGGTCCGCCTCACGGCCTGTGTGCAACCCGGACCTCGAAAGCCAGACTTGCGTGATGTCACGCCCCTGACGACTCTGGCACTGACTCGGATGTTTCCGGGCTCGACTCGGAAACACACTGACACCAATCCTCCACAGCCAGACACGTCCTGACACCATCCCCGCCGTTATCGTGGCCTTCCGTTCCAATCGAACCGATACGCCATGGTTGCCCGCCTTCACCCCCGTTCCCCTTCATTGACTTCGTGCCGAGGTCACGTCCTGTTCGAGGCATTGCTGAGCCTGGCCGTCATCGGCCTCGGCGCGATACCGCTGGGGATGCTCGGCACGGTCTGCCTGCGCTGGACCGGTGAACAGGAACACCTGACCACCGCCCTGATGCGGGCCGCTGAACTGGCCGAAGCAAGTGCAATGGCACTGCAGCCACCCGGCAACGACGCGCTCCCGATCCCGCTTTGCGGATTGGCCGGGCAGCAAGAGCGTTGCGTGCCAGACAAACGCCTCGCGATCGCGACCATCGAGAGCCGTTCTCCGACGGATGCAGCCGGAATTGACACCATGCCTACCCGGCTGGCATTGTGGGTAGCACCATGAGGCCAAGATCGCAGCAACACGGCTTCACCTTGGTGGGCATGATGATCGGTGTCGCGCTTGGCACGATTGCAATGCTCGCTGCGCTGACCATGTGGCAGGTCATGCGGGACGCCTATGCCAGTGTGGCAGACGGGATCGAGATCGAAGAGCGCGGTCAGCGCGCATTGGCCATCATCGCGCATGCGATCCGGCATGCGGGCTGGATTCCCACGCAGGTTGCGCTGGAGCCCGCACACCCTGCCCCACAGGGGCCGCTTGAAGGCCATGACGATTGTGGTGCGCCGTCGATCGATGACGGGCTGGAATGTGGGCGACGCGGCGTCCGTGGCAGCGATGCACTGCTGGTGCGATTTTCCGGCAGCGGCCGGGCAACCGACCCAAGCCTGGCCGACGGCACGATGACTGACTGCAGTGGCTACGCGCTGCCTGCAAAAACAGTTGGCGACGGCATCGCGCCGCCAGCACACCATGCCGCGACCAACGTCTTCTATATCGGCAACGGTAGCGATGGCGTTCCCCAGTTGCTGTGCCGTTACCCGCGCCGCAGCGACAACCGCGCGCAGGCACACGCCTACACATCCGGCACCCTTGTGCGCGGCGTCGAGTCGATGCAATTGCGTTTCGGCATGGTCGATGAGGGCGATGGCCAGGGCGAGAGTGATCGCGTCCCCGCTCTGCTCGACGCTCAAGACGTGGCGCGACAGCGACAACTCGCCTGGCATCACGTGCGAGCGGTACAGGTCACGCTCGTCGTCCAGGGACACCGCCCGACTGTCAGTCGCGCGCCGAGACAACGAACCTTCACCACGACCGTTCGTCTACGCAATCCGTCTCCATGCCGGGAAGCCCTATGCTGAACCTCCGCCCACATTCCGGTGCGGCGCTACTGGCATTCCTCTCCAGCCTGCTACTGATGATGGGTAGCATCGGCGCCGCCGCCGCGCACCTGCTGTTTGCCGGGCGAAGCATGACGAGCCAGTGGCTGGACCGCGAGATCGCCTTCCGCGCGGCCGAGGTGGCGCTGCTCGACGCGGAAGCAGATCTGATCGCCGCCATCGCGGACGTCGGCGGCGGGCGACTGGCGTCATGGCCAACGCCCGGAACGTGTGGGACGGGAGCACAACGCGGACTGTGCATGGCCGATGGCGACATGACGGCATGGATGCCATGGCTCGAGGGCAATTTGCCCGCAGATCTCGGCATCGAAACCGGCACGTTCACGCGTATCACCATGCCAATCCTGCCCGCCGATGTCATCGGAGCGACCACGGCACCTCGTTACGTGATCGAACCCCTTGATGATCGAACCGGCCTGACAGCCGACGCCTGGCCGCGCTTTCGCATCACGGCGCTAGGCTTTGGGCGCGACACCGGCGTCCGGGCTCTGCTCCAGACGGAGTTTCAGCCGTGATGCGCCATCGCACATGCTTCGACGGCATCGTCATCCTTGCACTTTGGCTGAGCATGACCGCCCCCAGCCATGGCTCCACGACCGGTCAGCTTCCGCTCAGCTACCGCATCTCGGCAGGCAGTTTTCCATGGACCGGCCGGCTCCATGCAATCGTCTTCCGCACCGCGCGCATCCACACTTCCACCGTGCTCACGAAATGGGAGGCGGGCGCCGAGCTTGACCTGCGCGATACCGCCTCGCGCAGGCTATACCTCGGTGGCGATCGTCTCGTGCCATTCCATTGGCGCTCCATCGACGCCGACGCCCAGGCAGAACTTCACACCCCCGAGCCCAGTGGCAATGGCACGAGACGGCTCGCATGGTTGCGAGGCGACAGGACGGACGCCACACTTCGCCCGCGCGACACGCGATTGGCCAGCGGCGCTGGCGCCCGCGTGCGCGTTGTGGCAGCCCCAGCCTGGCTGCCGATGCAACCGGGCCACGCCCAATTTCGCCTGCGTCACGCAAACCGCGCGGTCACCGTCTGGATCGGTACACGCGACGGCATCGTGCATGGGTTCGATGCCGTGACCGGCAAGGAACTTGCAGGATTCCTCCCGCGCGCCGCGCTGGCCGGTTCCGCCGCCCTCACCGTACCGGGCAGCGCCATGCCCGTGGCGCCTTGCCCGCGCCCGGATAGCATCGATGCGGATCCATCCGGCGTCTGGCGAACGCTGTTGTTGTGCGGCATCCCGTCGACGGACAGGCGGCCGGCCGCCGTGTTCGCCCTGGATGTCTCGTCACCGGAAAGCGAAGCGCCGATCCGGCTGCTCTGGGAAATTCCTGCTTCCGAGGCGTTGCCATTGACAGGCCAGGGCCCGATCCGCGCACTCATGTGGATCGAGCACGGCGCACGTCGCTGGGCCGCGCTGACCATCATCACCGCGACACCGGAAACCGGCTCACCCGCCGGGATTGCATTGCTGCCGCTTGATCGGCCCATCGTGAATGGACTCCCATCCGGCACGGTGCCAAGGCTATATCTGCCCTCGACCGGATGCGGTGCAGACACCACCAGGACTCGGCTGCTCGCAGCCAGCGTGCTTGCCAACGCAAGTGGCCACGCCCGTGCCGCATACGTCGTCGACGACACCGGCAGACTCTGGCGATTCGGACTCGATCACCTCGGCGCCGCGCAGCAGGCGGAGCCAGCACGATGCCTGCATCGTCAGCGCGGAAGTGCCACCGCCGAGGCGCCAATCATCATGCATCCGTCCAGCGGACCGCTCGTCATCTACGCGGGCGGTGGCGAGCTTTCCGCAATTCCCGATGGGCGCGGTCCGCGCGGCACCCCCTCACGGATCGACGCCATCGTGTCAGGCAATGGCGTGATCCTCCGTGCGGGCCAGCCCCAGTTGGACACCGATGCGAATGGCTGGACTCTGCCACTCCCCCATCCTGGGGAATCGATCACGACGCTGGACAACGTTGGCCCGGCGCATCTGAGCTTCACCACGTTAACACCCGACGGGCGCACTCGCAGCTACCTGATCGAAGCGGCCAGCGGAGAGTCGGTCATGCAGACGGAGCCGGATGGCACGCTCGTGCGCGCCGTAACCGGTGTGCCGTTCGATGACCGGTTTGGCACGCCAATCGCCGTGGTATCGCCAACCTTGAACGGGGGGCCGGTCGTGCCCGGCAAGTCGACCTTCGATACGTTCGAGCTCGGTATGTGGCAGGTCGACGGCGACACCGCGCATCTCGCGCAGAACACGCACTATCGGCGCCGGTGCGGACGCCTTGGCTGGCGCGAACTGATCCGGACCGAGCCATGAACCTCGCTCATCTCGCTCATCTCGCTCCCCTCAGACGCATCAGTCGCCGCCAGACCGGCTACAGTCTCGCCGAACTGCTGGTGACCCTGCTGATCGCCGCGATCCTGTCGATGCTGGCGATGCCCGCATGGCGGCATCATCTGGAACGCGCGTGGCGCGTACAGGCACGGGCCGAGCTGGTTTCCGCGATGCTCGCACTCGAGCGGCACGCTTTGCTCACCACCTCGTTCGCCAGCACACCGGGCGCGGCGACACCAGCCGGCCAGTGGCCGCGTCCCGTACCGCCCCCACCAGCCCGCACGCGCCACTGGCTGACTGCCACAAGCTGTGCCGGACTCGATCTGTCGCGTTGTGTGGAGATACGCGCCACCCCAGTCCATGTGGACAAAGCGTGTGGCACGCTGATCCTGCGCAGCAATGGCGAGTGGCTTTCGATGCCCACGGCGGATGCCACCGCCATTCCCCTGCCCTGGGAGTGCTGACATGCGAATTACCGGCCATGCGTCCCGAAACGCCAAACGCGGCGCCACCTTGCCCGAACTGCTGATCTCGTTGGCCGTCAGCGCGATCCTGGCGATCGCCGCGTGGCCGGTGCTTCGCGACCTGACTGCGGAGCAGACAGTGGCCCATGCCGCTGACCGGCTGGCCGCGTCACTGGCGCTGGCACGCACAATCGCGGCCAGTCGCCGTCTTGAAGTGCGTATCAGCCCCCTCGCAGGCGCCCAGACGCTGGATGGCGGCTGGCAGTTAGACAGCGACACGGAGCCTTCGCTCGCAGTCGTCAGAGCCAGCGACCCGTGCCTGCGGATCACGCTCCGTAGCACGGCGGGCCATGCCGGCGCACAAAGCCTGCGCTTGACACCTGTGGGATACTCACGGTCTGAGCAAGGCGGCTTTCTGGCCGCCACGTTCCAGTTGCGCTGCTACCGCGCGCAGCGTCAGGTCCGGCTCGGTGCCCAGGGGCGCATCCGGATCTGCCGGCCCGGCATCGATGTCGATTGCGACTGACCGGACCGGATTCCCGACAAACCCTTTGGCCAGAATCCCACGCCATGTTTTCCGCCGCTGACTACACCGCCATGGAACAGGCCCTCGCGCTCGCCGCGCGTGGCATGTTCACCACCACGCCGAACCCTCGTGTCGGCTGCGTGCTGATGAAGGACGGAATGGTCATCGGGGAAGGCTACACGCAACCGGCCGGCCAGGATCATGCCGAGATCCAGGCCATGAAGGACGCGATCTCGCGCGGCCATGATCCCGCTGGCGCCACCGCCTACGTCACGCTGGAGCCGTGCAGCCACTTCGGCCGCACGCCACCATGTGCCGACGCGCTGGTGCGCGCAGGTATCGCGCGCGTGGTGGCTGCCATGGAAGACCCAAATCCCACCGTATCCGGCCGTGGCCTGCAGCGCTTGCGCGACGCGGGCATCGACGTCCGCTGCGGGCTGCTGGAAAAGGAAGCGCGGGATCTCAATATCGGCTTTATCTCGCGCATGACGCGCGGACTTCCCTGGGTGCGAGTCAAGGTAGCTGCATCCCTCGACGGCGGCACTGCGCTGCACGATGGCACAAGCCAATGGATCACCGGCCAGCCGGCACGCGACGACGGGCACGCCTGGCGCGCCCGGGCCTGTGCCATCCTGACCGGTATTGGCACCGTCCGCGACGACAATCCGGCACTGACCGTGCGTGCCATCCCGACGCCGCGACAGCCGCAGCGCGTGCTTGTCGACTCACGGCTTGAAGTGCCGCTCGACGCGCAGATCCTCAACCGCGATACCGGCGACTTCGCCAAACCCGTGCTGGTCTTTTGCGCCATCGAAGACAAGGCCCGCCAGCGCGCGCTCGAGGCACGTGGCGCCGAAGTCGTGGTGCTGCCCAATCCGCATGGCAAGGTGGAACTGCGCCGCATGCTGGAAGAACTCGCGCGGCGAGGCATCAACGAACTCCACGTGGAAGCGGGTTTCAAGCTCAATGGCTCACTGATCCGCGAAGGCTGCGCGGACGAACTGCTGGTCTACCTGGCGCCGAAGCTGCTTGGCGACGCGCAGGGCATGTTCAATCTGCCGCCGCTGTCGAAGCTTGAAGACGCGACCGAATTCCGCTGGCACGAAGTGCGCCAGATTGGCGACGATCTGCGCCTGATCGCGCGCCGCGCCGACACCCAACGCTGAACAAACACACACACATCGAAGAGGCAAGCATGTTTACTGGCATCGTGGCGGCGGTTGGCCGCATCGAATCCGTCTCCCCGCTCGGTGACGTCAACGCAGGCGTGCGCCTGCGCGTGGCGGCCGGCGACCTCGACCTGACAGACGTCGGCATCGGCGACAGTATCGCCATCCAGGGCGCGTGCATGACCGTGGTAACGCTGGGCGCGGGCCAATTCGACGTCGACGTCTCACGCGAATCGCTCGACAAGACCGTCGGCCTCGACCAGCCAGGCCGCGTCAATCTGGAAAAGGCGCTGCGTCTGGCCGACCGCCTGGGCGGGCACCTGGTGTCGGGTCACGTGGACGGACTTGGCGAGGTCGTTCGCTTTGCACCGGTGGGCGAATCGCATGAACTCCGTATCCGTGCGCCGCGCGAGCTGGGCCGCTATCTGGCCTACAAGGGATCGGTGGTGGTCAACGGCGTGTCGCTGACCGTCAACAGCGTCAGCGATGAAGCCGACGGCTGCGTGTTCTCGATCAACCTGATTCCGCATACCGTGGAAGTCACCACGCTCAACGAACTGGCACCGGGCAAGCGCGTGAACCTCGAGATCGACCTGATCGCGCGGTACGTGGAGCGAATGCTGTCGGCTTCCGCCGAGGCGGGACAACCGCTCGTCTGACAATCGATGGCGCCGGTAGCTGCCGGCGCCTCCTCCCGGCGTCCACTCGACGGCCACCGGCGCAATGCAGAACGGCCACTGGCAATTCGATTGCCAGTGGCCGTTCGCACTTGCTGCGCTGCCTGAGGCTCAGACCTTGATGTCGATGTTCTGACCCAGATGCGGCGGATTGCGGCCAGCCGATCCAACACCGGGCATGGATTGCAGCAGTTGAGCCACGCCCTGCGACTGCATGTCGAGCGTCTTGCGCAACATCGTGATCCCGACGGGATCGCTACCTGGGTCTGAGGCGTTCAGCGAACTGACGATGGAATTGATCATTGGGTTCTGCCTGATTCAAGTTTGACAAGTGCGGCACGGCAGGCACAAGCACTTGCGCCATTCAGCCGCATCCATGTTGTCGGCAGAATTCCGGCATGACTTGAGCGCGGGTCTTTCACTCGTCGCCCTTCTCGCCCACCGTCTCCACAACCTTGCGCGTGCTAATCCAGTCGCCAATCGCCCGCATGACCACCTGTTCGCGCCCTACGAAGCCGTGCTGCGAGAACGCCTCGCAAGGCTCTCCGCGCGCCCCCTTCGACCCCTGCACCGTGATCAATGGAATGTTTCCACGCCGGGCCGCGATACTCCGGTACTGCGTCAGCGGACACGGGTCATCCTGATGATGGACAAACAACTGATCGACATGCGTCGCCGTCCAGTCAAAGTTCCACATCGGCAGACCGTGCGCATTGCGATTGCGGCCTGCGCGAGGGTCAGTAATGGTGGACGTGTGCACCGCGCCGTCGATGCGACCGTCGAGCTTGCGCGCCAGGAAGGCGCTCGACACGGTGCCATAGCTCGTGCCGACCAGATAGACCTTGCCAATGCCAAAGTTCGCCTTGAGCTTGTCGATCGCCGCACCTACGTCGACCGCATACTGGTCCGACGTCCGGTATTCGTCATCGCAGTTGCTCCAGTGGTCCTTCGGGCAGTCGACCATCACCGTCATCACCTGATCGCTCACCAGATGCCGGCGCGCGCGCACCAGGAAGTTGCCGCGAAGCTGATAGACCGGCGCCCCGTTCTGGACTTCGACCCGCAATACGCCGGGATAGCCCGGGAACAGTAGCGCCGCCGTCGAAGGGCTGGAGCCGGGCTTCTTGCTGACCACGAGACTCAGCTCGGTGCCTCGCGGCAGGCTTACCGTCGTGACGCTCTCATCGAGCGCGGCTTCCTGCGCCATCGTGCAGGGGCTCATGAAGACACCCAGACACAGTGCGACGATCGTCATTACGTATCTCATGTTCTCCCCCTCTCCGCTCGATGCGCGCCGTGCGCATTCGCTCCAGTCAGGCCGCCCCTGACGGCGCAAACCTCGGCGCGCCCGCCACGTCCAGCGCCCCATCCTCCTGGGCGATGAACACGCCGCGCGCCACATTGTGTGGGTGCCGCGCCGCTTCCGCGATGCTCAGCACCGGCGCATAGCAAACGTCAGTGCCGCCAAGCAGCGCGTCCCAGTGCGCGCGCGGCTCGCTCGCGAAGAGCCTGGTGAAACGCTGCTTCAACGCGGGCCAGGCCGCGTGGTCATACTGCGCGGCGGGATCGACGTCGGTCATGCCGAGCCGCTCCAGCAACAACGCATAGAACTGCGGCTCCAGCGCGCCGATCGTGATGAATCCACCATCGGCACAGCCATACACATCATAGAACGGCGATTGATGGAACGGGCTGGGTGTCGGGCCATCGAGCTGGCCGTTATTGCGCACCCACATCGCGATGCTGCCGAGCATCGCCACCATGTCGACGATGGCGCCATCGACCACACGCCCGCGCCCCGAGGCACGGGCGTCAAGCAGGGCGCAGACGATACCGAACGCCAGCCCCAGCGCGCCGCCCGCATCGCCGACCACGGTGGGCGGGATCATCGGCGCCTCACCCGGGCGGGCCGAGAGCGACAACATGCCCGTCAGCGCCACGTAGTTGAGGTCGTGTCCGGCGGTCTGCGCGAGCGGGCCGGACTGGCCCCACCCCGTCATGCGCCCATAGACCAGCTTCGGATTGCGGGCGGCGCAGTCGGCCGGGCCCAGGCCCAGCCGCTCCATCACACCCGGACGATTTCCTTCGATCAGGGCATCGGCGCCGTCCACCAACCGCATTGCCTCGGCCAGATCGTCGGGCTGCTTCAGATCGAGTGGCACGATGACCTTGCCGCGCCGCAGCGGGCTGGGTTTGTCACCGCCTAGCTGGTCGGCCACGGCCACACGCTGGCGCCGCGCGATGACCGTCACTTCCGCCCCCATGTCGGCCAGCATCCAGCCCGCCAGCGGCCCAGGGCCGATTCCTTCAAATTCGACAATGCGGATGCCCTGCAGCGGCGGTGTCATGCGCGATCTCCTTGGTTGGCAAAAATCATGGCTCTAGGTATGGCGCTTCGCGCACACCGATGCAACCGGGACCAACCCGGATGCGGTGGCGTCGGGGCGCCCGGGGCCGGAGCCGGCCCGCCATGCACGGCTTGGCGTACAATAGCGGCCTTGATTTCGCCGGCATCGTCGCATCCCGCCGCCGGCCCTGCCCGCCGAAAAGCATCCCGCTCGCCATTCATACGTCGCCCCAACCATGACTATCTCTCGTATCGAAGACATCATTGCCGACATTCGTGCCGGCCGCATGGTCATCCTTGTGGACGAGGAAGATCGTGAAAACGAGGGCGACCTTGTCCTGGCGGCCGATTTCGTCACGCCGGAAGCCATCAACTTCATGGCCAAGTACGGCCGCGGCCTGATCTGCCTGACGCTGACCGCCGAACGCTGCCGCCAGCTCGAGCTGTATCCGATGGTGTCGCGCAACGGCACCGTGCATGGCACCAACTTCACGGTATCCATCGAAGCCGCCGAAGGCGTGACCACCGGCATCTCGGCAGCCGACCGTTCCCGCACCGTCCAGGCCGCCGTGGCCCGTGACGCCCGCGCGAGCGACCTGGTGCAGCCCGGCCACATCTTCCCGCTGACGGCCCAGCCCGGCGGCGTGCTGATCCGCGCCGGCCATACCGAGGCCGGCTGCGACCTTGGCACCCTGGCTGGCCTGACGCCCGCCGCGGTGATCTGCGAAATCATGAAGGACGACGGTACGATGGCCCGGCTGCCGGACCTGATCGAGTTCGCGCGCGAGCACGACCTCAAGATCGGAACGATTGCCGACCTGATCCACTACCGCAGCCGCACCGAAAGCATCATCGAACGAGTGGGCGAGCGCGACATGCAAACGCCGTGGGGCACGTTCCACAGCGTGCTGTATCGCGACAAGCCGTCCGGCCGCGCCCATGTGGCGTTGATCAAGGGCAAGCCCCAGCCTGAGCGCGAGACGCTGGTGCGCGTGCACGAGCCGTTGTCGGTGCTCGACCTGCTGGAAGCCGGCCACACCACCCATTCGTGGAGCCTGCCCGCCGCGCTGGAAGTGCTGCATGGCGCCGAACATGGCGTGATGGTGCTGCTGAACTGCGGCGACTCGCCGGAAATGCTGTTCGAGCAATTCGCCGCGCTGGAGGCCCCGGAGAACCGTCCGCGCCGCAAGCCGGACTTGCGCACCTACGGCGTGGGCGCGCAGATCCTGCGCGACGTCGGCGTGGGCAAGATGCGCGTGCTGGGTTCGCCGCAGAAGATGCCGAGCATGACCGGTTACGAACTCGAGATCGTTGGCTGCCAGCCGATGAGCGGCGAGTCGAATCGCGGCTGACCGGGAACGGATCGTACCGATTGACCCGGCAGCGGCGCATCCGCGCGGCTGCCTGACCGAATCACTGGAGAAATAACAATGGATCACGGCTTCTACGAGAGCAACCTCGACGGTGAAGGCCTGCGTATCGGCATCGTGCAGGCACGCTTCAACGAGCCCGTCTGCGACGAACTGCGCGAGGCCTGCATGGCGGAACTGGAAAAGCTGGGCGTCGAAGGCGAAGACACGCTGCTGGTGACCGTGCCGGGCGCACTGGAAGTGCCGCTGGCGCTGCAGAAGATGGCCGAGAGCGGCCAGTTCGACGCGCTGGTCGCGCTGGGCGCGGTGGTGCGTGGCGAAACCTATCACTTCGAGCTGGTCTCGAATGAATCCGGCGCCGGTATCACCCGCGTGGGCCTCGATTTCAACGTGCCCATCGCCAACGGCATCCTGACCGTCGACACCGACGCCCAGGCCCATGCCCGCACCCGCGAGAAGGGCCGCGATTGCGCCCGCGCCGCAGTGGAAATGGCCAACCTGGTGGTCGCGCTCGATTCGCTTCGCGAGCATGGCGCCGAAGACGCAGAAGACGAGGAAGATGATGAGTGACGCGCCCGACACCGGCGACAAGGGCGAGGCAGCCGGCAAGCCGGCTGGCGCCAAGCCGCGCACCGAGCCGAAGGCACCGCCGAAGAGCGCGCGTCGCCGTTCGCGCGAACTGGCCTTGCAGGGCCTGTACCAGTGGCTGCTGAATCGCAACGATATCGGCGCCATCCAGGCCCATCTGCACGATGCCCAAGGCTTCAACAAGGCCGACCGCGAGCACTTCGACGCCCTGCTGGGTGGCGCCGTGCGCGAGGAAGCACGTCTGACGGCGGCCTTCGAGCCGTTCCTGGACCGCACCGTCGACGAACTGTCGCCGGTTGAGCGCGCCGCGCTGCTGGTTGGCAGCTACGAACTCGTGCACTGCCTGGACATTCCGTACAAGGTCGTGATCAACGAAGCTGTCGAACTGACCAAGACCTTCGGCGGCGTGGAAGGTTACAAGTACGTCAACGGCGTGCTCGACAAGCTGGCCGCGCAGGTGCGGGCGCCGGAAGTATCAGCTCGTCGTTAATTCGAGCATTTAAAACAGATGTTGCATTTCGGTGCGTGGCATTCGAATATGCTCAGCACCGGCAAGACACCCGCCCCGGCGGGTGTTTTTGTTTGGTCACCCGATGTTCGGCGGGCGTAGCCGATGACGATGCGCCATGCCACCCCTTCTCTGACTCTCTGACGGGCCAGTCCCGATTGCCATGGATCTCCAGCGCCTTGCCACCGCTTCCCGCCTCGCCAACATCGACGCCTTCCACGTGATGGAGTTGGCCAAGCAGGCCGCCGAACTCGAACGCGCCGGGCGCCACATCATCCATATGGGTATCGGCGAGCCGGACTTCACGGCTGCCGCGCCGGTTATTCACGCTGCCGAAGCCGCGATGCGCCGCGGTGTCACGCAGTACACGGGCGCGCTTGGCATCCACGCGCTGCGTGAGGCGATCGCCGGCTATTACAAGACGGCCTATGGAATCGATGTCCCGGCCCGGCGCGTGATTGTCACGGCCGGCGCCTCGGGCGCGCTGTTGCTGGCCTGCGCCGTGCTCGTCGAGATCGGCGCCGAGGTACTGATGCCGGATCCGAGCTACCCGTGCAACCGGCATTTCGTGGCGGCGTTTGACGGCCACGCGAAGATGATCCCGAGCGGCCCGGAAGAACGTTTCCAGCTCACGGCGGCCCAGGTGGTCGAGCACTGGGGCGAGAACACGCGGGGCGTGCTGTTGGCATCGCCGTCGAACCCGACCGGCACGTCGATTCTGCCCGACGAACTCAAGGCCATCCTGGCCGAGGTTCGCAAGCGCCAAGGCTTCGCAATTCTCGACGAGATCTACCAGGGGCTGTCGTACGACGCGCCGCCGGTCTCGGCGCTCTCGCTCGACGACAACGTCGTGACCGTTAACAGCTTTTCGAAGTACTTCAATATGACCGGCTGGCGCCTGGGCTGGCTCGTGGTGCCCGACTCGCTGGTGCCGGCATTCGAAAAGGTCGCGCAGAACCTGTTCATCTGCGCGTCGGCCGTGGCGCAGCACGCCGCGCTGGCCTGCTTCACGCCCGAGGCGCTGGCGATCTATGACGAGCGCAAGGCGGAATTCCGCCGCCGCCGCGATGCCATCGTCCCCGCGCTCGAAGCACTCGGCCTGCGCGTACCGGTCAAGCCGGACGGCGCGTTCTACGTCTACGCCAACTGCCGCCACGTCAATCATCCGGCTGCCGGCAACGCCGACCGTCTGACGCAGGCCATCCTGCACGATGCCGGCGTGGTCATGGTGCCTGGCACGGACTTCGGCCCGCATACCGCCAACGACTACATCCGGATTTCATACGCGACGTCGATGCAGAACATCGAGGAGGCGATGCAGCGACTGCATCATTTCCTGCGGTAGAGGTAGAGGTAGCGCCTGCGCGGATTGCCTGGGTTGCTCACCGTTCCACAGGCATCAAACGAAAAAGGCACCCCAAGGGGTGCCTTTTTCATGAGCGACGAGAATCCGCTGCTCAGGCCGACTGGGCCGTATTGCCGGACGCCTCGAGCTTCTCGGTGCCTTGATGATGCTCGGCCTGCGTCTTGGTATCGGAAACGGCCGGTGCCTTCTCCGTGTTCGGCAGACCCAGCAGGGCACGCAGACGCGCGCGCTCGGCCAGCACCTTTGCGCCATAGCCGCCGTCGGTATTGGTCGTGGCACCCACGTAGTACTTCAGCCCGCCTTCGATCGAACCGGCACGCGCGATGCAATCCTTGAGCACCAGCGCGCCAATCTTGATGTTGGCGTACGGATTCAGCGCGGCGGACACGCCGCCCACGGCCTCGTACTTGTCCTGGTGGACCTTCGTCATGACCTGCATCAGGCCCTGCGCGCCAACGCCGCTTTCCGCGTACGGATTGAAGCTCGACTCGATCGCGATCACGCCCAGGATCAGCAGCGGATCGATACCGACCTCGCGCCCCGTCATATAGGCGGCCTTCACGAGCTGCGCAGTCGCCTGCGTCGCCACGCGGTACTTGCGGGCGATGTACTCGGCCACGGCAGCCTGCTCACGCGCGGAGCCAAGCGCAGCCGTGTTGCGGGCGTCCAGCGCCACGCGCTGGACCGGAATCTGCGCGGCCAGATGCGCCACGGACGGCACCTTGCCGGCAGCCGTCTGGCTCCATTCGTCCACGCCCGACACGGTCGGCAGGCCCGAGCTGCCATGGCTGGCTACGGCGGCCATCAGGCGCGACGCGGCCACATCCGCCGACATGGGCGGCACATGGCTGATCGAATCCTTCGACATGGCAGCATCCACCAGCACGGCAGGGGCTTCGTTGCCTGCCAGCGCACCGGCGAGCGAGGTCCGCCATTGCTGGCTGACGGTCAAGGTGACCGCTGCGGCCACCGACAGCACCCCGAGACTGTTCAGGGTGTATTTCAAGGTTGTGCGGCTGCCGCGCAGCAACGCGCGGCCTGCCACCGGATGGGCCAGTCGCACTTGCAGTGCGCGGCTCACACCGGGAACCGGTTGTCTGAAGCGGACCTGCAATGCCCGCCCGATACCGGGAAGATGAAGGGTTTTCCAACCGCTCATGCTTACCTCCATCCGCTGCCCGCTGCGCGCGCCTGACAACTGCGCGAGCCCGATCTCAACGTACTCAAGTAAGGATGCTGCGTCACCTAGCAGGGGTGTCCAGCACCTGTTGGCGGGCGCTCCCCATGCGCCCAACGAGAAACAGGGTACGAACCTGGGGAGCCGCACCCTGCCACTAAGCACTCATTCATGCCCCGGCATCCCGCCAGGGTGATCGTCGATCGGGCCACTCCCGGCAGCCTCGTGATCGCAATCAATTGAGGTGTTGTATTCGCAGCGATTCGGCAGACATCCTATTGACAGAGGACAAAAAGCCATGTTGCGGCGCAACACCTCGAAGAGCAGACCGGATTGTAGGAACGCTTTTATAACCCGTCAAGCATAACAAAACAAATTAACACTACTTTTATATATATGTAACAGCGGCCTCCGGGCGGCCGTCAGCGCACCCGCAAACCCGGAATCATAAGCCGGGCCTAGTATTGCTCCCCCTCCCCGACCTGACCGAACTCGCAATTTACTTACAATTTCAACTCAGTCGCTGGCACGATTTTTTTGCGCCTTTGCGGTGGCGTGTGTATCGTCACACACATTGGAAACGTCGCGCCATGACCCCTCGCGACACCGCACCCCAAATCGATTTCACTATGCAATACAAAGACTTGCGCGATTTCATGAGCCAGCTCGAGCAGCGTGGCGAGCTGAAACGCGTGGCAGCACCGGTGTCACCGAACCTCGAAATGACCGAGATCTGCGACCGCCTGCTACGCGCAAACGGCCCGGCCGTCCTGTTCGAGCAACCGCGCCGTGACAATGGCGATATCTATAAAGTGCCTGTCCTGGCAAATCTGTTCGGCACGACACAGAGGGTGGCGCAGGGCATGGGCGCATCGTCGCTTGAGGATCTTCGCGACATTGGTCGCGTGCTCTCGGCCCTCAAGGAACCGGAGCCGCCGCGCGGCCTGCGTGAAGCCGGCAAACTGTTTACGCTGGCCAAGTCCGTATGGGACATGGCGCCCAAGCGCGTGAACAGCCCCGCGTGCCAGGAGATCGTCTGGGAAGGCAACGACGTCGATCTCGCGCGCCTGCCGATCCAGACGTGCTGGCCCGGTGATGCGGCACCACTAATTACATGGGGCCTGGTCGTGACGAAGGGCCCGCACAAGAAGCGCCAGAACCTGGGCATCTATCGCCAGCAGGTCATCAGCCGTAACCAGGTCATCATGCGCTGGCTCGCCCACCGTGGCGGCGCGCTCGATTTCCGCGAGCACGCGCTGGCCAACCCGGGCAAGCCGTTCCCGATCGCCGTGGCGCTGGGCGCCGATCCGGCCACGATCCTCGGCGCCGTCACACCCGTGCCCGATACGCTCTCCGAGTACCAATTCGCCGGCCTGCTGCGCGGCAGCCGCACTGCGCTGGCCAGCTGCATCACGCCTACGCTGTCCGAACTGTCGGTGCCCGCATCGGCGGAGATCATCCTCGAGGGCCACATCCAGCCCGATCCGAACCACCCGTCTGGCTACCAGCACGCGCTGGAAGGCCCGTATGGCGATCACACTGGCTATTACAACGAGCAGGACTGGTTCCCGGTCTTCACGATCGATCGCATCACGATGCGCCGTGACCCGGTCTACCACTCCACCTATACGGGCAAGCCGCCCGACGAGCCGGCAGTGCTCGGCGTGGCGCTGAATGAGGTGTTCGTGCCGCTGCTGCAGAAGCAGTTTCCCGAGATCACCGACTTCTACCTGCCGCCGGAGGGCTGCAGCTACCGCATGGCACTGGTCCGCATGAAGAAGCAGTACGCCGGCCACGCCAAGCGCGTGATGTTCGGGGTGTGGAGCTTCCTGCGCCAGTTCATGTATACGAAGTTCATCGTCGTGGTGGATGACGACATCGACGTGCGTGACTGGAAGGAAGTGATCTGGGCGATCACCACGCGTGTGGACCCGACCCGCGACACCGTGATGGTCGACAACACGCCGATCGACTACCTCGACTTTGCCTCGCCGGTCTCGGGCCTGGGATCGAAGATGGGTATCGACGCCACCGACAAGTGGCCCGGCGAAACCACGCGCGAATGGGGTACGCCGATCACCATGACCCCGGAGATCAAGGCCCGCGTGGATCAGATGTGGGGCTCGCTGTTCGAGGAAGGCCCCGGCAAGTAGCGCGATTGCCCGCTATCATCGCTTTTTGACCGGCAATCCAGGACAACACTCTCATGGCCCGCGCAGACGGGCTCCGGAGGAGACAAATGACGCTTGCAACCCAGGCCGGACAGCCGGCATGGACGCCGTCCGCGGCATTCACCGAAAGCAGCCATCTGGCCGCCTATATGAAGTGGTTGCGCGGCGCGCGCGGCCTCGACTTCCGTGACTACGCCAGCCTCTGGCAATGGTCGGTCACCGACATCGAAGCGTTCTGGCAGACCATCGTCGATTACTTCGACGTACGCTTCGACACGCCCGCGCAGCGTGTGCTGGATCGCCGCACCATGCCGGGCGCGCGCTGGTTCGAGGGCGCGACGCTCAACTACGCGCAGCAGATCTTCCGCCACGCCGGCACCGGCCTGGCACGCCAGCGCACCGCCATTCGTCATGCCGGCGAGGCGCAACCGCTAGCCGATATCAGTTGGGACACGCTGGAATCACAAGTCGCCTCGGTTGCCCACGCCTTGCGCCAGATGGGCGTAACGCGCGGTGACCGCGTGGCTGGCTACCTGCCCAACGTGCCGGAAACGATCGTCGCATTCCTGGCAACCGTCAGCGTAGGCGCGATCTGGTCCGGCTGCGCGCCGGACATGGGCCAGGTGGCTGTGATCGACCGCTTCCGCCAGATCGAACCAAAGGTGTTGATCGCTGTTGATGGCTACCGATACGGCGGCAAGACGTACGATCGAGCGCCTGTGGTCGCCGATCTGGTTGCCGCGCTGCCCTCGCTGACCGACCTCGTGATCGTGCCGTCGATCGGCAGCAACGTCACGCCCGAGCCACATGCCCGGCGCCACACCTGGACCGACGTGCTGGCGCACGACGTGCCGCTCGAGATCACGCCGGTCCCGTTCGATCATCCGTTGTGGATCGTCTATTCGTCCGGCACCACCGGTATGCCAAAGCCAATCGTCCACGGGCACGGCGGCATCGTGATCGAGCAGCTCAAGCTGATGGCATTCCACAACAACCTGGGCACAGAAGACGTGTTTCACTGGTACAGCAGCAGCGGCTGGATCATGTGGAATGCGCAGGTGGCTGGCCTGCTGCTGGGTACCACCATCGCGCTCTACGACGGCAACCCGGCGTGGCCCGATGCCGGCGTGCTCTGGCGATTCGTGGATCAGGCGCGTGTGACGATGTTCGGCGCTGGCGCCGCATTCTTCACCAATTGCATGAAGGCTGGCGTAGAACCGGCGCAGATCGCCGATCTGTCACGCCTGCGCGGTCTGGGCTCGACGGGATCGCCACTGCCGGAGGAAGCGTACGACTGGATCTACGGGCACGTGCGCGCCGACATCTGGCTAGCGCCGATGTCCGGCGGTACTGACTTCGCCGGATCGTTCGTGGCCGGATGCCCCCTGCTGCCGGTCTATCAGGGCGAAATGCAGTGCCGTTGCCTGGGCGCCAAGGTCGAAGCCTTTGACGACAACGGCAAGTCCCTGATCGACGAAGTGGGCGAACTGGTCTGCACCGAGCCGATGCCATCTATGCCGCTGTTCCTGTGGGGCGATGCCGACGGCAAGCGCTACCGCGACAGCTACTTCGACACCTATCCGAACGCGTGGCGCCACGGCGACTGGATTCGCATCACACCGCGCGGCGGCGCCATCATCTACGGTCGGTCCGATGCGACGATCAACCGATACGGCATCCGCATGGGCACGAGCGAGCTGTATCGCGTGGTGGAAGAGTTGCCCGAAGTGCTCGACAGCATGGTGGTCGATCTCGAATACCTCGGCCGCGAATCGTATATGCCACTGTTCGTGGTGCTGCGAGAGGGCATGGCGCTGGACGATGCCCTGCGTGACACCCTGCGCGCGCGCATTCGCGTTGCATTGTCGGCGCGGCACGTGCCGAACGAGATCCTGCAGGTGCCCGGCGTGCCGCGCACGCTCTCGGGCAAAAAGATGGAAGTGCCGATCAAGAAGCTGCTGCTCGGTCATGCACCCGAGAAGATCGCCAACCGCGATGCCATGGCGAATCCCGAGTGCCTGACGTGGTACTTCGCATATGCGGAGGACTACCTGACGCGCGCGGCGCAGCCGGCGTAAGGCGCTGCGTCAGAACTCGACGTCGAGCTCGCTGATCTCGTCGGGCTCCTCGCGGGCGGCATGGATCCATTCCTGCATCTCGGGCATGGCCAGGATCGTTTTGCAGAACTCGACGAGTGGCGCGTCGAGCTTCACGCCGTACGTGATGAAACGCGTCACCACCGGCGCGTACATCGCATCGGCAATGGTGCGGCGCTTGCCGAACAGGTAAGGGCCGCCGTAGCGTTGCAGGCACTCCGCCCAGATCGCGGTAATGCGGTCGATATCGGCCTGCGCGCGCGACCAGACCTTCAGACCCGGGAAATGCCCCTTCAGGTTCATCGGCAGCGCCGCGCGCATGGCGGCAAAGCCGGAGTGCATTTCGCCGCAGATCGCGCGGCAGTGGGCGCGCGCGACCAGATCGTCCGGCAACAGCTTCGCCTTGGGCCGGATCTCGTTGAGGTACTCCGCAATCGCCATCGTGTCCCAGACGGTCACGCCCTCATGGCGCAGGCACGGCACCAGGATCGACGGCGACAGCAGCAGGATCTCCGCCCGCGCGGCCGGGTCATCCGGCGGCACCAGCACTTCCTCGAATTCAAGCCCCGCAAACCGGGCCAGCAACCATCCGCGCAGTGACCAGGACGAATACGTCTTGCTGCTGATCGTCAGCGTTGTCTTCGACATCGTGCCTCCTCTGCCCCCGGGGCATTGTGCGATGTTCGCTTGCAGTATCGGCGGCGTGCGGACCTAATGCCAGCACGCACCCGCGCGGTGCGTGCCGCCGGCGCGTCCGGCACCAGTGCGAGGCCGCCTGTCGTCGCCGCTACGGGGCCGCTCCGCCACTCCGCACCCTTTGCGTGCCCTCACCCACCAAGCCAGACAAAATTTGCAAACGGCGTGCCAACATCGACGCCCGTGGCATATATATTGCGGCAATGGGGCTCGACGGACGTGGGGGGACCGAGCCATGCTCTACCAGACCTATCAGCTCTACGCGGATATGATGCAGCCGGCCTGCTCGCTGGCCGACATCGCCTCCACGCTCATCTCGGGATACCGTCGCGCCGACAACAGCGAGACGCTGCGCGCGCTACGCGCCTGGTGCGAAGTGCTGGCACTGGCACGTCTGACTCACTACCGCCCTCCTTTCGGCATCGACCGCGTGCGTATCAATGGTCGTGGCGAGTATGTGCCCGTGACCGAAGAAATCGTCATACGTACGCCGTTCTGCACATTGCTGCGTTTTCGCCGCGAGGGCGCGCCCCAGCAACCGCGTGTGCTGCTGGTGGCGCCGATGTCCGGCCACTTTGCCACGCTGCTGCGCGGTACCGTGGAAACGATGCTCCGCGACCATGACGTCTACATTACCGACTGGCATAACCCTCGTGACATCCCGCTCGTCTGTGGCCGATTCGGTTTCGACGAATTCGTGCATCACCTGATCACGTTCCTCCACGTATTGGGTGGCAACACGCATGTCGTGGCCGTGTGCCAGCCGACTGTGGCGGCGCTGGCAGCCGTCGCGCTGATGGCCGAGGACAGCGACCCGGCACAGCCGCCGAGCCTGACGTTGATGGCGGGCCCGATCGATGCGCGCGTGAATCCCACCCGCGTCAACGCGCTGGCTACGAGCCGCCCAATCGAGTGGTTCGAAAACACGTTGATCGGATACGTGCCGCTGCGTTTCGCCGGCGCGCTGCGACGCGTGTATCCGGGCTTCGTCCAGCTCATCGCGTTCATGAGCATGAACCGCGAGCGTCACGAACAGGCGCTGCGTGATCTGTATGACCTGCGGGCTCGCGGCGAGCATGGCAAGGCCGACGAAATCCAGACGTTCTATAGCGAGTACTTCGCGACCATGGACCTGACGGCCGAGTTCTATCTCGAGACCATCAGCCTGGTCTTCCAGCGCTTTCTGCTGGCCCAGAAGCTGCTCGACGTGGCGGGCCGGCGCGTATCGACCGACGCGATCCGCCGCACCACCCTGCTAACCGTGGAAGGAGAGCGCGACGACATCTGCGCGATCGGCCAGACCATGGCCGCGCAGGACCTCTGCGCCAGCCTGCGCCCGTACATGCGGATGCACCACATCCAGACCGGCGTGGGCCACTATGGCGTGTTCAACGGCAAACGCTGGGAATCGCAGGTCTACCCGCTGCTGCGAGAGACCATCCACATGAGCGACGAGATGTTTGGCTGAGCGATGGCGCCTGAATGGGCCGAAGAAATGAGCCGAAGAAATGGGCCGAAGAGGCAGGGTGCTAACCTTCGGTTCTCCCCTCATCTTCCGCAGTCGACATGCCCACCACCTCCACGCAGCGATACCAGGGTCAGGATCTTCTCAGGATCGGTAACGACCACAGCTATCTGCTGCTGGCCCCCGACCATGGTGGCCGGCTGGTGCGTTGGGTCCATCATGGGCAGGACATCCTGTTCTGGCCCGATGACGCCGACTGGTCGCGCGTTGCCAAGATCCGTGGTGGCAATCCCTTGCTGTTTCCATTTATTGGACGCCATTTCGTCGACGGCGAGGTTGGCAAGTGGCGCGACGCCGACGGCACAGTGCACAGCCTGCCCCAGCACGGTTTCGCCCGCGATCTGCCGTTCTCGGTGACCGCGCACTCGGACTCGTCCATCAGCCTGACATTGACGTCGTCCGACGCCACCCGCGCGGGATATCCCTACGATTTCGCGTTCACAGTCACCTATCGCCTGACGACCAACGGGCTCGAGGTCACGCTCACCACACGCAATCTGGGCAGCCACCCCCTGCCCTACTACGCAGGCCACCACTTCTACTTCGCCCTGCCACACGAGCAACGCGCGCAAAGCCGCCTGTCGATGCCACCGTCCGCACGTGTGCGCCAGAAGGACGATGGAAACCTAACCGCCACCGAAGCTGGCGATAGCACCTACTCCATCGCCGATCCGCGGCTGCAGGACACCTTTCACCTCCTCCAGGCAGCGGGGTCCGTTTGTCTCGCGATGCCATCCCGCACGATTGATATCGAACTGGTCACTGAAAGGGAAAGCGACACGCGCTGGTATGCGGTCACCACATGGACCGAACACAATGCATCCGACTTCTATTGCGTGGAGCCGTGGCTCGGCCTGCCGAACGCAATCGCCCACGGGCAGGGACTGCGCTGGCTCGACGCCAACACTGAAGCCCACGCGACCTGCAGGCTGGACGTGAAACCCTGAGCCAATCGCATCAGAAAAGTGGCATTTGGACGCACTGAACGGCCCCTCGGCGCACATCTGACGCAAGAATCTGGCGGTGGTTACCGAAGCAGGTGCTCGAAATCGAGTCCGCCAAGCAGCACGGTGGGGTCGGCTTGCGTACGCGAATTGAAGTCGATCTGTCGCGCGTCCTGCCACGCATTGAGCTTGCCCGCCAAGGCGCCCAGGTACTCGGCAAACCGCTGATCGCCACCCGAGGCAAACAAGCGGTCGACTTCGTAGCTATCCCACGACAACGTGATATCGAGCGGGCACGCGTAGCGCCCGCCACCAGCACGCGCCATGGCCCAGATACGAAGCCGCGCGGGTTGGTCTGCCGATGTGTGAGGAACCAGTTCGACATTCAGCGTGCCATGGAATATCGATTGCACGCGCTCGGCGATGCGGGGCAGGAACTCCGCGTTGAAGCGATGGGCAGGAATCGGATGCACGGGAGCGGGGGCGCTTGCATAGAGGTAGGCGGTATTGTGCGCTGGGTTGGCCGTGACAGTAAGGTTTTTGATAAGGACGAGATTGAGTCGCGAACTGGGCGAGATCATGCCGGGCAATGATTCGGCAAAGACGGGCGACCGAAGGATCTCCTGATGGCAGTGTTCCACGCCGCCTTCGTGCGCGAACTCTTGAACGGCCTGGATGGACCAGTCTTCCCATGGACACAGGACCGCCCTCCTCCATTCGCCAGCCATCAGCCATGCGCCGCAAACGACACTTCATCACGGACCCATGCCGGCCCCCGATACCCTTGCCGAATGCAAGCGCCTGCAGCCTGGAATCACCCAACGAATCTTCGAGTTGGCCGAGCGGCGGGCAATCTATCGACAGGCGCCAGATGAAAGAGGCCGGCTTGCAGATATCGCCGCCCGAAACGCTGAGATCGAGCTTGCGCGCAGGCACCTCCGGGGACCACACATCGATGAGCGGCTGAGATATCCACTCGGCTGAACAATAGGTGCCGGCTGTGTGCCGGGGGCTATCTACTGCGCGGCCATAGATCGCGGCGCGGGCTGGCCTCTCGGCCCCGTCATGCTACAATCCGCCCCCAGTAAGCCATAGCGGGCGTCGTATAATGGCCATTACCTTAGCTTCCCAAGCTAAAGACGTGGGTTCGATTCCCATCGCCCGCTCCACTCTCACTACGCAAGCCGCCTCTGGCACCCGGTCAAAACGATGATCGGCGATCCGCCCGGCGGCTTTTTGTTGCCATGCTTCCCCAAGACATGAACACCGATCCGCTGCCGGGCGACGATGCCGAAAGCGCTTCTGGAAAGCCCGCCGACGCCTCCCAAGGCACCCCCAACCCGGGCGACGAAGTCGCGCATCCGCGCAGAATCCGCTCGTTCGTCAGGCGTGCCGGGCGCACCTCGACCGGGCAGCAGCGGGCGATGGACGAGCTGGGACCGACCTATATCGTTCCCTACCAACCCGAGCCGCTGGACTGGACGGCCACGTTCGGACGCGAGGCGCCCTCGATCCTCGAAATCGGATTTGGCATGGGCGAGACGACGGCGCATATCGCCGGCCTCCGGTCACAGGACAACTTCCTGGGCTGCGAGGTGCATGAGCCCGGCGTTGGCGCCCTGCTCAAGCTGATCGGGGAACGTGGCCTTCAGAACGTGCGCATCATGCAGCACGATGCCGTCGAAGTCGCCGCGCACATGCTCACCGAGAACTCGCTCGATGGCGTGCATATCTACTTTCCCGACCCGTGGCACAAGAAGCGCCACAACAAGCGTCGGCTGGTGCAACCGCCACTAGTGAAGCTGCTGGCCAGCCGGCTCAAGCCGGGGGGCTACATTCACTGCGCGACCGATTGGGAAGAGTATGCCCACCAGATGGTGGAAGTGCTATCCGGCGAGCCGGCCCTCGAAAACACCTCGAAGGCCGATGGCGGATTCGCGGATCGGCCCGATTACCGGCCTGTGACCAAGTTCGAAAAGCGCGGCCTGCGCCTTGGCCATGGCGTGTGGGACGTCGTATTCCGGAAGAAGTAAGCGGATATCGACCATCGAATCGCAACAAAGCAAAAGAGGGGCAATCGCCCCTCTTTGCATTTCCGATGCCGGGACAAGCCCGGCAGCGATCAGGCGTGCCAGGAAATGACCCCGGTCCACGCGGTCAGGAGCACGATGATGCCAAAGGCGATGCGGTACCACGCGAATGGCTTGAAATCATGCGTGGCCACGAAACGCAGCAGCCAGCGCACACAAAGGAACGCCGACAGGAACGCGAAAACGAAGCCCACCGCGAAGATGCCGAGATCATCAGCGGACAACAGCGCGCGCGCCTTGTAGAGTTCGTAGACCGTGGCGCCGAAAATCACCGGAATCGCCAGGAAGAACGAGAACTCCGTGGCCACCTGGCGCGACAGACCGAACAGCATGCCGCCGATGATCGTCGCACCGGAGCGCGAGGTACCAGGCACCAGCGCGAAGCACTGGGCCAGACCCACCTTCAGCGCATCGCGCCAGTTCAGGTCATCCACCGATTCGATGCGCGGCGCGCCCGCCTTGGCGGCCTCCAGCAACGCATTGCCTTGCGGGGCTGACACCGTGCCGCGACGCGCCTCGCGCCATTCAGCCAGCAGGATCACCACGCCACCGATGATGAACGCCGTCGCCACGGTGATCGGATTGAACAGATGGGCCTTGATCCATTTGCCGAAGACCAGAGCCAGCACGATGGCCGGTACCGTGGCCACGATCACGTTGATCGCAAAGCGCTGCGACTTGACATCGCTGGCCAGGCCGCTGATCACGGTGCCGATGCGCTGTCGGAATTCCCAGCAAACAGCCAGGATGGCGCCGAACTGGATCACGATCTCGAAAATCTTGCCCTTCTCGTCGTTGAAATCGAGCAACTGACCCGCGAGGATCAGGTGGCCAGTACTGGAGATGGGAAGGAACTCTGTCAGTCCTTCGACAATGCCAAGGATGACGGCTTTCAGGGCGAGTGCAATATCCATGCGGAATCAGGAGAGGGAGGCGCGAAAAGTCTGCGCAAGACCCGCCGGTATGGGCGCGGGCACGAGCATTATTGTTGATTCGGATTTATGGCCGATTAATCTTGACGTTGATACCGTCCGGCAGGACCGTGATTGTACCGGGCTCGACGTTAGTGCCGGCCAGCCGAAGCTGTTCCGGCTTGAACGTATAGAGCGGATAGCCCTGCAGCAACTGCTCCGAGAGAATACCGCCAAGCGCATTGAGCTGGCGAGAAAACTGGCTTGGGAGCCCCTGCACGTCGAACTGTTTGACCTCGGGGTCCTGCAGGACCAGGGACCGCGTTGGCTGGTCGTACCGCAGGGCGCTGTCAAGCGCGAAGCGCCCGGTCAGCGGCTGCCGGAAGAACAGGCGATTGTCGATCGTCGCATCGAATGCCACCGTCACACGATTGCGCGTGGCGTCGAGCATGAGCTGCGGATTGGCAAGCTGGATATCGAACAACTCCATATACCGCTTGTTGAACGGAAATTTCTTCTCCAGCGCCGACTGCAACTGGCTTTGCGAGAAGGTGTATTCGTCGCGGAACACACTACATCCACCCAGCCATCCGGCCGTGGCAAGCGCCGCGACACCTGCAGCCGCCAGCCAGCGCCGGCGCGTTACGCCAATCATCGATTTACCTCCGTCAAGCATGGCCACCATCCGAACGGGATGCCGGCGCCGTCATCGCTTCCAGCTGCGTCAGCCACAGCAGCGCCGCCTCACGCGATTCGCCGCACATCTCGTGCGAGGGACGCAGCCCGCCGCAGAAATCCGGCCTCTCGGGCCGCCCAAACACCGCGCAACGCATGTCGGGCAGCAACTGGGCGCATGCCTGCCCTGCGGCCTTGCCAGCGGGCATTCCCGGCAACGGGGAGGTGATCGACGGCGCGATGCAGCAGGCGCCACAGCCTTCGCGGCAGGTCAAAGCGGATTGGCACGTCATGGTGAAGATTTCTGCGGCAACTGCCGAAAAACAGCATTCGAAGCCGATCAGACCTAAGAAAGCCGCAATTGTGCCCCAGGCTGGCGCGAGTACCTGAAACAAAGGGCAACTTCGATCGGATGAATCCAATGGGTCACTTTTAAACAAGCCGTCGCCTTGTCCATATTGTCTGCTTGACCATACGTAAGCGCCCCCCTACATTACTGACCCATAGGTTATTAATATCGGTCCCCGCGACGCCTCGCTCCGCCTGGGGGCCCTGCCATTCCCGCACACCGTGACCGCCGCCCTGCCAAAGAAAGACCCTGACACCCGGCGCTGGAGCCGGCGCAAGGCTGCCCGCCCCCAGGAACTGGTTGCCGCGGCGCTGGACCTCTTCGTCGAGCGCGGCTACGCGGCAACACGGCTCGAGGATGTCGCCGCCGCCGCGGGCGTATCCAAGGGCACGGTCTACCTCTACTTCGCCAACAAGGAAGAGCTGTTCAAGACCGTGGTCCGGGAGAACATGGTGCCCGCGCTCGTGCGCGGCACGGATCTGGTCGATCGCTACGAGGGCTCCACGCCCGAGTTATTGCGCGAATTGCTGCTTGGCTGGTGGGGCCTGATCGGCGCCACGCCCGTGGCCGGCCTGACCAAGCTGATCATGGCCGAATCGCACAATTTCCCCGATATCGCCCAGTTCTACCAGGACGAGGTCATGGGACCCGGCGACGAACTGTTCGCTCGCGTGCTGGCCCGTGGCGTGGCGCGCGGCGAGTTCCGCGCCGCGCCGGCAAACCCCACCACCACGCTGATCTGCGCCCCGCTGGTATTCCTGATGCTCTGGCGGAGCGCATTCGGACAACTGGACTGCCGGGTCATCGACCCCGAGGCGTTCGTCGACCAGTTGCTCCAGGTACTGCTGTTCGGCCTGACCACCGGGCCATCGCGCGATACGCCGCTACCGCCGGTCCAGGGCCCATACATATGGGAAAGGATCCGCGACGAGCTGCTGGCCGAACGCGCAGCGGACCTGGCGCCACCTGCGGAGAGGGGCCAATGACCGACCTTGTCGCCCGCAAGATGGCGTCTCGACACCACCGTGGCGCAAACGCATCCCGCCGCTCGCTTCTAATGTTTTGTAAACATGCCATTCGGGTGCAAGAGGGTAAAATAGTGGGCTTTTGCGTAACTTCCCGGCAGGCGGCGGCTTCGGCACCCGTCGGGACGTCACCCGGCATCAACCGCAACGACAGCGCTGACGGCAGCATCACCCGCTAACCGGCAGCGCAACCCCGCAAGCATTTGGAAGGAAAGGCAAGATGGATCTCGAAAAAGCCCGCTTCAACATGATCGAACAGCAAATCCGCCCATGGGACGTGCTGGACCAGGAAATCCTGGACCTGCTGGCCGTGGTCAAGCGTGAGCAGTTCGTACCGCAGGCCTACGCCGCATTGGCTTTCGTCGACATGGAGATTCCGCTGCCGTGCGGCGAGAACATGCTGCCCCCGCGCGTCGAGGCCCGACTCCTGCAGGACCTGAACGTGCGCAAGCATGAGAATGTGCTCGAAATCGGCGCGGGCTCCGGCTACATGGCCGCCCTGTTGGCCAACCGCGCCCGTCACGTGCTCACCGTGGACGTTCATCCCGAACTGGTTGCCCTGGCTCGCCAGAACCTGACCAACGCCGGCATCACCAACGTGGACGTGGCAGAAGGCAACGCCGCCGAAGGCTGGGCGGTCGCCGCGCCGTACGACGTGATCTGCATCTCGGCGTCCGTGCCGGAAATTCCGAGCGCGATCCTGTCCCAGGTGAAGGTCGGCGGTCGTATCGCTGCCATCGTCGGCACGGCTCCGGTCATGGAAGCCCGCATCATCACGCGCGCCTCCGAGACCGAGTACCAGGTTGTCGACCTGTTCGAGACGCTGGCCAAGCCGCTGGAAGGCGCCGTCCAGCCGTCGCGCTTCAAGTTCTGATCAGACGCCAGACATGCAAGTCATTACCGCTCCCGAACTCGCCCAATGGCTGGCGGATGCCGCCCGCGCGAAACCGGTGCTGCTCGACGTACGCGAGGACATCGAGATCCGGACCGCCGCAATGCCCGGCATCACGCATATCCCGATGGGCCAGATTCCTGGCCGGCTGAACGAACTCGACGAAGACGCCGAAATCGTCTGCATTTGCCATCACGGCGCGCGCAGCATGCAGGTGGCGAACTTCCTTGAGCGCCAGGGTTATGCCAAGGTCTACAACCTGACCGGCGGCATTCACGCTTGGTCGACGCAAGTCGACCCGTCAGTCCCGCAGTACTGACCCGGGAACCGGCCCCGGGACGGCAACACCGCCCCGGGACCATCCCGCCCTGCAGCACCTCCGCAGTCCTTGCCGTACCACCCGTCGATGTAACCGAACATTGGCCGCGCCGCGTCGCAGGCCGCGCTGGAGATGTCATGAGTTTTCCGCTTTCCGCCGTGCCCGGTGCGGCCAGGAGATCCCTGCCGCTCGCGGCTGCTCTTGTGGCCCTGCTGCACTTGCCGGCCGCGGAGTCAGCCGATCTGCTGCAGGTGTTTCGCGATGCGCAATCCAATGACGCCCAGTTCGCCAGCGCACGCGCGCAGCTCGTCGCCACGCGCGAGAAGCTGCCCCAGGCGCGCTCCGGCCTGTTGCCGCAGATCTTTGGCACGGCAGGTGCGCAGCGGACCCAGGCAGACTACACGTCGCCGGTCGACGTCACCCGCTACTTCAACGCCAACACCTGGCAACTGCAGCTGACACAGCCGCTGTTCCGCTGGGATCGGTGGGAAACCTACAAGCAGGGAGAATTGGCCGCACTGGCGGGCGAGATCACCTTCCAGCAGGCACAGCTCGATCTGATCACACGCGCCTCGCAGGCGTATTTCGATGTGTTGGCCGCGCAGGACAACCTCTACCTGGCAGGTGCCCAGAAGAAGGCCATTGGCGAGCAACTCGAGCAGGCCAAGCGCAATTTCGAGGTAGGCACCGCCACCATTACCGACGCCAACGATGCCCAGGCGCGCTACGATCTGGCCACCTCCACGGAGATTGCTTCGCAAAGCGCGCTCGAGGTGTCCCGCGCCACGCTGCAACAGATCACCGGCAAATCCGTCGACGAACTGATGGGACTGCGCTCAGAAGCAGCGATTCCGGGCCCGGCGCCGGCCGATGTCAACGCATGGGCGGCCCAGGCCGAACAGGCCAATCCGCAAGTCAGCCTGGCCGGATACAACCTCGAAACCGCGCAGCGCGAAACGAACAAGGCCAAGGCCGGCCACCTGCCTTCCGTCGACCTCGTCGCGTCATACGGTTACACCAACGCCCAGGGCACGGCCACGCAGCTCAGTAACGTGGGCAGCCGGTACAACTCGGGCGTGGTGGGCGTGCAGTTGAGCATCCCTATCTTCACCGGTGGCCAGATCCAGTCGCGCGTGCGCGAAACCCTGGCGCTTGCCGACAAGGCCGCAAGCGATCTCGAATTCGCGCGCCGTACCGCCGCGCAGACCGCCCGACAGACCTACTCGGGTGTGTACAACGGGCTGGCGCAGGTCAAGGCGCTCGAGGCAGCCGAACGCTCGGCGCAAAGCGCGGTCGAATCGAACCAGCTTGGCTATGAAGTGGGCGTGCGCATCAATATCGACGTGCTGAACGCGGAGGCGCAACTGTTCCAGACCCGCCGCGACCTGGCCAAGGCGCGCTACGACACGATCATGAATGGCATGCGCCTGAAAGCTTCCACCGGCGCGCTGTCAGAAGACGACGTGGTGCAGATCAATACGCTGCTGACGTTGGCGCCAGGAGCAATGTACAAGTTGCCGCGGAAAACGAGCTTGGGTGCCGCACCCGCTCCCACCAAGTCCGCACGCGGCGAACGCGGTCGGCGCGAGAGTCTGGCGCCGGTGGCTACGCCCCGTTCTTGACGACGGCAGACGTATCAGAAGGAGCCAGAGTCGCACCGCGATATGCCGCTCGAGCTTCGCGCCCTGCCATGCCTAGCAACAGACCGATCAGGCCAGCGTAGAACACAACGTTGGCCTGATGCGCCATCGTCACCTGTGTCAGACCAGAAATCAGCGAAGCGAGTACCACCCCCAAGCCGGCGCCGGCCAGACTCGTACCCGAATCGCTGTGGTCAGTTCGGCAAGCACGCAGAATCCGCCAGAACAACGCCGCTGGCACCAGGAAGAGTCCCAGCATGACTAAGAGTCCCGGAATCCCGGTCGTGGACGCAGCCTCGACCACGTCGTTATGAGCATGTTCGAGAACACATGCAACAGACTCGGTACGGTGCTCGCAATACGGCGCGGCATGCAAGATTCGGGCGAATTGTCCTACACCCACGCCCGTCCATGGGTGGTCAGCGAAGTATTTGAAACCGATCTCCCAAATCTGTAGCCGAGCACCTACCGAAGTTTCCGCGTCCCCTTGCCGGAAATGCTGGACCTCCAAAACCGCCTGGTCGACACGTTTTGCTACCGGGCCCCCAGGAAGCATGTACAGGCCAGTCACCAGCACAACGATCCCAAGGGCTGCTATCAGGAACATGCGCAAACTGAACCGCCGATAACGGACAAGTAGTAGCGGGAATAGCGTCACGAGCAGCGCGACCATGCCACCCCGAGTGCTATTCATGACCAGGATTGGTACGGCACAAAGCACGTTGAACCAAGCCTCCGCATGCGTTCCGAAACTACACCCAGGGCGTGAGAAACCAACCAACGCGAGCGCGGCCACAATGTTAGCAAACGCAATGGCTTGAACAAACGCTGACGGCCGTCCATCAGCCAGCATGAAATACTGATAAGTAACAATCACCAGTGCCAAGCACAAGCCGACGGTAATCCCGCGCCAGAGCCACGTCGAATTCGGCGCCGCGCGCACGATCACCCAGCACGTCAGAATAGCCAGCAACATCCGCGAGGGATTGTCGATAACGTTCCACGGTGTGTGGAAGTAGAGCTTCGAGCCGACGTAGACAAGCATGAAGGCCAGCACGGCGATGGCCAGCGGTGTCAGGACCTTGGAATACTCGCGCCATGCCCGTCCCATGCCCCGCCAGCCGAGCAGCGCCAGTACGCCGACCCCCGCCAGGAACACGCCCGCGCCTCGCGGCACGCATAGGATCAACACGGGGAAGGCGAAGACGAGGATGGTAGCCATCCTCGACAGGAGCTTGCTGCTATCGGTCATAGTGGGATACTTGATGCGCCGGTATCGCCACTGCGCCGTGGCGTTCCTGAAAACAGGCCGGATTCTATCTGATCAGGCGCCCCGCCCCCCAGCAGGCGTCTCATCCGACCGGCCCTGAGCCAATCACTTTGCCCGCGTGCGCTCTTCCACATCGATCAATTGCCAGCGGATCGACGAGGCATCTGCGGGTGGATTCGGCACCTGATACTCCCGCACGCGCAGCTTGTAGCTGACGCCGGGCTCGAAATCGAGCCCCTCGATCGCCCCGTACCAGAGCTGCCACGGGGCATCGGGCGACTCGCGCCAGCGATAGCACTGCATCTTGCCCACGCCCGAGCATTCCACGCGCTGCGAATCGATATAGACGATCTTTTCCTTGCCGGATGCCGCATCGATCTTCGCACCGCGCCGGCCCACGCCTTCACGCTCGACGAACTGCAGCAGATCGCCATCGGCCGTCTTCCAGACGATCTGCCGCCCGGTCGAGCCCGCCGACGGCTGCGTGCCGACCGTGGTGAACGGCGACGCCATCGCCTTGAGCAGCGCCGATTCGAGCTCCATGCGCGGCCCCGGGCAAGCCATTCGCGTGCCGGCAATGCGATCAAAGCGAATGCCGGTGCTGGTCTTGCCGTAGCCGCCCGTGAAGCGGTTGCAGCCGCTGGTGCCGCTTACCGTGCCTTGTGGGGAATCGATGCCGTCGTTGAAGTCGAATATGATCGGCTGGCCATTGTCGCCGTGGGGGATATCGCGCAACGTGCCGTCGGGACGCTGCCACCGCACAAGTTCCCAGCGGCTCGGACCGCCCGAGCGCGTTTCACTGAGGCTGGTATTGGCCGATGGCGTATCGGGAGGTTGGCCGCTAGCGCAAGCTGACATGATCGTGGCGGAAGCAAGGGCCAAAGTCATGGCCAGGGGACGAAGAATCTTCTGCATGGGTCGACTCCTTTGCTTGAAACGCCTGTGGCTCGAATGCCTTGCGCGCTTCTCGCCGAATGGGAGGCATCCGGGAGAGAACGCAAGCGCTTGAAGAGCCTCAGGCAACACTCAGTCTAGTGGAACGGCGCTTATGCCGCATCAGCGCAACACCGGTGCCAGCGCGCCCAGTGTGCGTGCGGTTGCGCCACGATGGAGGCCGGCGAAGGTCAGCGCGTGCTCGCGCATGTCCGCAAGCCGCGTTGCGTCACCGAGGATGGCAGCGGCGGCGGCTATCAGTTCGTCCGCATCGGCCACGCGCTGGCACGCGCCCGCGGCAATCGCGTCCTCGGTCGCCTGCGCGAAGTTGAACGTGTGCGGCCCCATCAGCACCGGTGTGCCCACGGCGCAGGCCTCGATCAGATTCTGACCGCCGAGCGGGATCAGGCTGCCGCCGATATACGCAATGTCCGAGGCAGCGTAGTACATCGCCATCTCGCCCATCGAGTCACCGAGCACGACGTCGGCGGTGATCGGCCCCGCCAGCTGTTCGACGTCGAGCGCGCTGCGCCGCTGCACGCTGAAGCCGGCGCGCGTCGCCATCGCGGCCACCTCGTCAAAGCGCTGCGGATGACGCGGCACCAGCAGCAATGCGGGGCGATCCGTGCCCGGCCAGCGCGAGAATGCCTCCAGGATCAACGGCTCCTCGCCCTCGCGCGTGCTCGCTGCCGCCAGCACATGCCGGTTGCCGAAGGCCTGCCGCAGAAGCTGTCCGCGTGCCACGCCGGCCTCGGGCGGCTGCATATCGAACTTCAGGTTGCCCGTGACCTGCACCGATTTCACGCCCAGCGCGCGATAGCGTTCGGCGTCGCCGGCGGTCTGGGCCAGCACCATTGTGAAGTCGTTGTAAAGCGCTGCGGCAGCGCTACCGAATCGCGCGGTACGCCGATAGCTGCGCGGCGACAGCCGAGCGTTGACCAGGAACAGTGGCACGCCCACACGGCGCGTGACGTGCACCAGGTTCGGCCAGACTTCCGTTTCCATGATCAGGCCGGCATCCGGTTGGAAGTAGGCCAGAAAGCGTCGGACCAGCCAGGGCAGGTCATACGGCAGATAGCACTGCTGGACGCGTGGGTTGGCACCGTAGAGCTGCGCGCCAGTCTGGCGGCCGGTCGGCGTCATGTGCGTCAGCAGCAGCCGGTGCCGCGGATAGGCCGCCAGCAGCGCGTCGATCAACGGTTGCGCCGCCCGCGTTTCGCCAACGGACACCGCGTGGACCCACAGCCATGGGCCGGCAGCCGATAGATCGCCATAGCGCCCCAGCCGCTCGCCAACATGCTGGATGTAGCCCGCCTCCTTGCGCGAACGCCAGACCAATCGCAGCAACGCCAGTGGCAAGATCAGCAGCCACAGCAATGAATAGACGAAACGCAGCATCACGCAGTCACTCCGCGCACGCGCATCGCTGCCTCATGGACTTCGTCGACGGTCGGCACGATGCCATCGTCACCGACATTGGTAATACGATCGGACCAGTAGCCTTCAGTTTTCCAGCGCCATGTGGCCGTGTAGATCTCGACGGTCGGGCGGCACAAGGCGGCGGCGATATGCACGAGCCCCGTGTCGACGCCGATGACAACCTCGGCGCGATTGATCAGTCCGAATCCCTGCATGACCGAGAAGCGCGGCAGCACGCGCGCGCCGGGAATACCGGCGGCCAGCGCCTCGGCGTCGCGGCGCTCCGACTCACTGCCCCACGGCAGCAGCACGGCCAGCCCCTCCGCTTCGAGCCTCCGCCCCAGCGCATGCCAGTTCTCCACCGCCCAGCGCTTCTTCGCGCCAGCCGTCGCATGGAAGCAGACCACATAGCGCGCGGGCAGGTCCGCCCACAACGGATCATCGACGCTCAACGTATTGGCCGCGGGGCCGAAAAAGCGTGGCGGCTCGGGCGGGGTGATGCCGGTCAGCGCGGCGCCAAGCAGTCGCGAGCGCCGCACCGAGTGGGTCTGGCGCGGTACCTTGACGGGGGCCGTGTAGAACAACCGGGCGGCCGGCTCGTAGCCCGATCCTTGCGTGGCGTTGCCCAGGCCGATCACCGGTGCCCCGGCCGCGCGCGCGGCGGTGCGGGCCACGATGGCGGTCTTCAGAAGCCCCTGCGTCTCGAGCACGGCGTCATATGGCCTCGCCTGGATGGCATCGCGCAGCGCGCCGATCTCCGCCCAGGTCTCGCCACGCCAGAAGCGCTTGCGCCAGCGGCGCAGCGCGAACGGAATCACGCGGCCCACATCGGGCAGCAGCCGCACCAGATCGACATAGCCTTCCTCGACCACCCAGTCGATCTCGGCATCGGGCCAGCGCGCGCGCAGATCGTGCACGAGCGGCATGTTGTGCACCACATCGCCCAGCGACGACACCTTGACGATCAGGATACGAGGCCGCGCGGGCAGCCCAAACGGAGACACCGCCGCTTGCGGCGACGGTGTCTCCTGGTTCGATGCCTGCACTACGTCAGAACGGGAGCTTCGCATCCGGTTTCTCAGCCAGGATCACACGCTTGAATTCGGCCTGGATTCGGGCCAGCGCAGCATCGTTGTCGGCCTCGAAACGCATCACTACCACCGGCGTGGTGTTGGACGGACGCGCCAGGCCAAAGCCGTCCGGGTACTCGACGCGAACGCCGTCGATCGTGATGACTTCCTTCGCCCCGTCGAACTTCGCATTGGCGCGGATCTTGTCGAGCAGCGTGAACGCCTCGCCCTCGGCGCACTTGAGCTGCAGCTCGGGCGTGCAATTCGAGTTCGGCAGTGCGTTGAGCACGGCGCTGGCGTCGGCATGGCGCGACAGGATCTCGAGCAGCCGCGCGCCCGTGTACAGGCCATCGTCGAAGCCGTACCAGCGATCCTTGAAGAACACGTGACCGCTCATTTCGCCGGCGATCGGCGCGCCCGTTTCCTTGAGTTTGGCCTTGACCAGCGAATGGCCCGTCTTCCACATCAGCGGTTCGCCACCGTGCTGGCGGATCCACGGGGCCAGCTTGCCCGTGCATTTGACGTCGTAAATCACCTGCGCGCCGGGATTGCGCGAGAGGATCTCCTCCGCGAACAGCATCAGTTGCCGGTCCGGGAAGATGACCTGCCCGTCCTTGGTGACCACGCCCAGGCGGTCGCCGTCACCATCGAACGCCAGTCCCAGCTCGCAATCCGTGTCGCGCAGGCACTGGATCAGGTCCTGCAGGTTCTCCACGTGAGCGGGATCGGGATGGTGGTTCGGGAAATGGCCGTCGACATCGCAGAACAGTTCGGTCACTTCGCAACCGAGCGCGCGGAACAGGTCGCCCACGAACGCGCCGGCCACGCCGTTGCCGGCATCGAGCGCGATCTTCATGGGGCGCGCCAGCTTCACATCGCCGACGATGCGATCCAGGTATTGCTGGCGCACATCGACGAGCTTGTAGCCGCCGTTACCCTTGGCGAAGTTGCCCGCCTCGATGCGTTGGCGCAGCGCCTGGATCTGCTCACCGTAGATCGCCTTGCCGCCGAGCACCATCTTGAAACCGTTGTAGTCGGGCGGGTTGTGGCTGCCCGTGACCATGATGCCGGACGTGGCGCGGCGGCCGTCCAGCTCGATATTGGTGCCGAAGTAGACCATCGGCGTGGCGACCATGCCCAGATCGATCACGTCGAGCCCGGCGGCACGGAGGCCTTCGACGAGCCCGCCAAGCAGGTCAGGGCCCGACAGACGGCCGTCGCGGCCGACAACGACTGCGCGCTCGCCTTGCTCGGCTGCGGCAGACCCAAACGACAGGCCGATGAAACGGGCCACTTCCGGGGTCAGCGTCTTGCCCACGATGCCGCGGATGTCGTAGGCCTTGAAGATCGAAGGTTCAATTTGCATATGGCTTCCCATGTCTGAAGTTCACGATGCGATACCGACCGGCAACAGCTAGCCGGACGGGGCGCGGGCAGGGCGCCAAAAACTCGTATTGTGCCGGATTGCGGGCGACACAGGCGGTATAATGCGAAGCCGCCACCCAACCGTGGGTTGTTCGCGCTCTCCTCCCCGCTTTCGGACTGTCTGAGCATGCGCCACATGCGCCCTACCTGACTGGCGGCTGATTGGAAGCAGTTGCTTTGCGACGGGACTTCCCTGTTCAACACTTCCACCACCCACCATTGCCCTTGCCCACGTTGCCCAGACGGCCACGCATCGCCTACCTAATAACGAATTCCGAGATCGGCGGCGCTCAGGCCCATGTCGCGGAATTATTGCGCGCGATGCACGATCGGGCGGACGTCACGCTGCTCGCGGGAGGCGGAGGGCCATTATTTGATCTCGCCGTGGATCTGGGGATTCCGACGGTACGGCTGGCAACGATGGACAATGCCTTGTCGCCGGTCAAGGCCATCATGGCCATGCAGGAGCTAATGCGGGCACTACGGCAAATCTCGCCGGATGTCATACATACGCACAGCGCCAAGGCAAGCGCGCTCGGACGCGTCGCTGGTTGGTTGCTCCGCATCCCCGTGATTTACACGGTTCATGGGTTCGCATTCAAACCCGAAGCGCCATGGAAGCAGCGCACCATTGCCAGAATCGTCGAATGGTGTCTGGCGCCTCTTACCAGCCGCGTCATTTGTGTTGCCGACGCCGAACGCGCACTGGCAGCCGGCCTTCCTATTCCCAGCGAGCGGATCATTGTCATCCCGAACGGCATTGCCGATGTCGCGATCCGCAGCACGCCGACAGAGCATGTGAACCGGATCGTGACAGTGATGCGCCTGGCTGCCCCCAAACGCCCGGATGTCGTCATTAGTGCATTTTTCGCCGCGCAACTACCGGATTGCGAACTTGTCATTGCCGGGGACGGCCCGCTTCGTGACACGCTGGAGGAACAGGCCGGTCAACTGGTACCAGGGCGAGTCCGTTTTGTAGGAAGCGTCAGCGAGATTCCGAATCTGCTTGCTAGCGCACAGGTCTTTTTGCTGGCGTCCGACCACGAAGGCTT
Organism: Cupriavidus sp. HMR-1; assembly: GCF_000319775.1. Taxonomy (NCBI): domain Bacteria; kingdom Pseudomonadati; phylum Pseudomonadota; class Betaproteobacteria; order Burkholderiales; family Burkholderiaceae; genus Cupriavidus; species Cupriavidus sp. HMR-1. The sequence goes on along the minus strand of NZ_ANKP01000029.1, from coordinate 23,789 downwards.
CCCAATATCAGTTCTTGAGGCCATGCGGGCTGAACTCCCGGTAGTCGCCAGCGATCTGCCAGGCATCCGCGAGCAGCTCGCCGGCGGACGTTGCGGAATACTGGTGCAAGGCAACGAACCCCAAGCATTCGCCCAGGCTTTGGAACGACTGGCCGAAGACACCCAACAACGTGCGGCACTGGCAAATGCGGCTCGGGTTCGCTGGGAGGAGCAATTCGGCCTGACGCCAATGGTGAGTGCAACCTGGAATGTCTACGAGCAAGTGCTCGCCGAACGCAAGCCCCAACGCATGCGAACATCCGTATTATGAGCTCCACCGACAGCACCCCCATTCGACGCAACTTGCGTCATGCCCGCACCGCTAGGTCGGAGACAATCCGCAGAGCGAGCCGAATGATCGGATGGGCGGTGATAGGCCTCGCATTGTTTGGCATCAATGCGGCGCTATCCGAAATTGCACACCATGCTGGCCTTGTGACGCACGTCTTCCCGCGCACGTTGCTCTGGTCCGCCCTCCCCTACCTCGCGGCTTTTGTCTTGTTGCACCGCTCGCTACATCTTCCGCCCATGGAGGGCAATAGCATCGTCGGCTTGGCCGCAACTTTGCCGTTTGCGCTATTGCTGATCGTTTATGCCGGATTCCATATCGAATACTCGCGCGGCGCCGTGTTGATCAGTTACGTCACCACGCTTGCCTGGATCTGGTTCGGATACCGTCGCTATGTGCAAAAGTATGTGCCTGTTTATGGCTACATGGATCCGGCCATACTGACGCAGCTCGACAAGATAGTCTCGATGCCAGGTGCCAATCCGCCAAACGTAACCCGCTTCGAACACATCCGGTCGATCGAAGATGCATTGCATTGTGACGGTATCATGGTCGAACGTGGAGTGACTGCGGACCCGGCGCGCACCCGGATGCTGACCCAATATAAGCTTGGACACCTGCGAATGTATTCCGTGGAGCGTATCGGCGAGATGTTGACCGGCCGTGTCGGGCTGGACCACATCGACGAGAATTTTTTTGACGATTACGCCGACCACTATCTCTACGGCTTTGCCAAGCGGCTGATCGACATCGTTGGTGTCATAGTGCTGGCGCCGTTCGCGTTGCCGATCGGGGTTATCGTGGCACTGGTCGTCCTCATGGAAACAGAGGGCGGCGCCCTGTTCCGTCAGCGCCGCGTGGGCCTGTTGGGCAAGCCATTCACGATGCTCAAGTTTCGGAGCATGAGCGTTGACAATCAGGCCCCAGCACAGTTCGCTAGCCGCATGGACCCGCGCGTCACTCGCGTGGGTCGCTTCATCCGCAAGTACAGGCTCGATGAGATTCCGCAGCTCTGGAACGTGTTTGTGGGTGACATGAGCTTTATCGGCCCGCGCCCAGAACAGGTGCCTATGGTAGAGGCGTTCACGGAATCAATCCCGTACTATCCGTACCGTCACCTGGTACGTCCGGGGTTGTCGGGCTGGGCTCAGGTACAGCAAGGATATGTGGGATCGGAACAAGAGACTGTGACCAAGCTGAGCTACGACCTGTACTACGTCAAGCACTGCTCCATCGCGCTGGATCTGTTGATTGCAGTGAAAACGGTGAGAACACTTGTCACCGGCTATGGGGCTCGCTGACATACTCAAGAGAGCGAACACCTCTGCTGATTGTCAGATGCGAATTTTGTTCATCACCACAGGTCTGAAATTAGGCGGCGCGGAGCAGCAGATTGCCGCGCTGGCACAAGCATTTGTCAATCTCGGCCACAAGATTGCGGTCTTAAGTCTGACAGACGGGTGCGAAGTCAAACTGCCATCGGAAGTGACTGTCATTTCGCTGGGAATGCGCAAATCACCTCTATCGATGCTCCATGCAATCGGCCGCGCCAGACGCTTCATACGCCAATGGTGTCCAGACATCATTCACGCGCACATGATTCATGGCAATCTCTTCGCGCGCGCACTGACAAGCTTCGGTTCGATGCCTCCGCTCGTCTGCTCCGCGCATAGTGCACGCGAGGGCGGCCGACTGCGTGCGCTCGCGTATCGCCTTACGGATCGGTGGTGCGCATTGACAACGCACGTTAGCCAGGCAGGTCGCAACGCCATGGTCCAGGGCGGCGCGATTCGCGCGGATCGCATTACCGTGATGCCCAATGGTATCGACACATCGCGCTTTGCGCCCGAACCCTCGGCGCGCCAACGCGTCCGGCAAAGTCTTGGGCTTGATGCGAGCGAGATCGTCCTGCTTAGTGTCGGCCGGCTGGTGGCCGAGAAAGATCATGCGCTGTTGATCGATGCATTTGCCGAGGTGCTGCGCACCGATCTCCAGATCCGCCTGCTGATCGCTGGGGACGGCCCTTTGCGTAACGAACTGCAGGCGCAGATAGGGCGGCTGCAGCTGGGTCACTCCGTGCAATTGCTCGGATCCCGAGAAGATATTCCGGACCTCCTGCGCTCTGCGGACGTTTTTGTGCTTTCATCAAACATCGAGGGCATGCCGCTGGTGGTCTGCGAGGCCATGGCGACTGGCTTGCCCGTGGTGGCTACTGACGCCGCGGGCGTCAGGGAGATCGCTGGCGATCTGGCGATCATCACTCCGGTCGGCGATCGGATAACACTCGCCCAGGCACTGCAGCGAGCGATCTCGCGATTGCCCACCGCACCCGGCATGCGCGCACGCTATCGCGAACGCATCATTGAAAATTTCGACGTCACCACCATCGCCCGACGTTGGCTGGCACAGTACCGACGATTGATGGAAGGTTGCAGATGCGCCGCGTAGTTGCAAGCAATCTTCTCTGGATGCTCGCTGACCGTGGCATTCAGGTCGGCGTGGGAATCGCTGTAGTCGGCATGCTGGCCCGGGCACTGGGGACCGAAGGCTTTGGGCATTTCCAGTACGCGCAGTCACTGGTTTATATTGCAGCAGCGATACCACTGATTTGCTCAGCAGAAGTGGTTGTGCCGCGACTGGTTGCATCGCAGACGGCCGAAGACAAGCATTCGCTCATCGCGCATGCATTCATGATCAGGTTCGCGGCTGGCGTATGCGGATACGCACTGATCGGCGCCTATCTGTTCCTGACACGGCAGTCCGTCGATACATGGGTGCCTGCCATGATTCTCGGCACCATGATCATGCTGCGCGAGCCATTTGGCGTCGTGACCGCGTGGATGCAGGCTCGGACGCATAACCGGCCGAACGTCGTCTTCAATCTCATTGCACTTGCCGCCAAGGCCGCCATGGTGGGCACGTTGTTTATCCTGGGCATTCGGTCCACTGCCCCCTACGCGAGTGCGTTTGCGCTTGAGGCAGTTATCGCCGCCCTGCTGCTAACTTGGTACTACCTCTCCCGTGCATCGAGGAGCTTCCCGCTCCTTGCGCCCAGGCTGACGCGAGAGCTCGTTCGCGATGGCGCCCTGTTCTGGATCAGCTTCATACTGATGTTTGCGGCACGTCGCGCGGATCAGCTGATCCTGAAGCCACTCGTACATGTGGCTGATCTCGGCGCCTATTCGGCGACGATGCAGATAATGGACAACTTCACCACTGTGGCCGCGATTCTGGCGGCAGGCCTCGCGCCTATGTATGTATATGCACAGACAAGCGCTGCGGCTGCGCGCCGCAACATCCTCTACGTCGCAGGTGCCATGACGGCTGTCGGGCTCTTCGGCGCCGTTGCTCTCGCACTGTCCGCCGAATGGGTGGTCAGGCTGCTGTATGGCTCCGCATTCGGCGCCACCGCCGACCTGTTGCGGCTGGCGGCGCTGGCCTCGACCCTGGTCTTCGCCGACGTCGGCCTGAGCCTGCTGCCGGTCTATTTGCGCAAGCCCCGCTGGATTGCCCTGAAATGGGTATCGGTGCTGCTGACCACGATTATTGTGGACGTCATCGCCATTCCGCACCTGGGAACCACTGGCGCGGTGCTCGGCTACGCCATCGCCAACAGCGTGGCCGTTGCCTTCGGCGTGATTCTCTGGCTTATAGTTGCCAGGCAACCAGGTACCGCTGAGCTCCGCACGAATTCATGAAAGATTCGATTGCCTTCCTGACCGGCACCCTCAATGCGTTAGCCGGCGCCGAGCGCATGACCGCAACAATTGGCAATGCACTTGCCGAACGTGGGCACCGCATCATTATCATCAGCCTATGGGATGCGCGTAGTGCCTTTCCGCTTCATCCAGCGGTCACGCACATTGCACTGTTCGCGCAACGCCCGTCGCTCCGGGCACAGTATCCTGCGACGCTTCGCAAGCTTCGCGCATTATTGCGCAAGCATCACGTTCACACGCTGATCGAAGTCGACACCATGCTGGCCTGGTTCACCCTGCCAGCAACACTGGGGTTAGGCATCCGCCGTATCGGCTGGGAGCACTGCCATTACGACGAAGACCTGGGGCATCGGGCCCGCCGAGTGGCCCGACACCTGACCGCGCGCTTTCACGATGCCGTCATCGTACTGACTGAGTCGGATCGGAAGCGCTGGATTGATGCCGCACGTCCTCGCGGTGACGTACTCGCGCTGCCCAATCCACTGCCATTTCCGCTTCCCGACTCGCCGTCGATTCGCTCTGCCAAGCAGGTGCTGGCGGTAGGCCGGCTGGTCGACGCAAAAGGGTTCGATATTCTGATACGCGCGTGGGCCGAGATTGCACCGCTAGCGCCAGACTGGACGCTGGTCATCGTTGGAGAGGGTGAAGCCCGCCCCATGTTGGAAGCGCTTCGCGAGTCACTTGGCATGACTGGATTCGTCCAATTACCGGGCGCGCGTAGCGATATCCGTGATGCCTATCAGCAAGCGTCGATATTTTGCCTGAGTTCGCGCTACGAGGGATTCGGCCTCGTGCTCATTGAAGCAATGGCGTTTGGCCTGCCCGTGGTGTCGACCGATTGCGAAACAGGTCCTCGGGCCCTGCTGGAAGACGGAAGGAACGCGCTGGTCGTTCCTGTCGACGATGCACAAGCCCTAGCAAAGGCTCTGCTAACGCTCATGCGCGATGAAAAGCTCGCCGCCCAGCTTTCAAGCGGTGCACTGGCATGCGCCATGTCGTTCGAATTGAACGGTATAGTGGACCGATGGGAGGTGTTACTGAATCGAGTTTACAACCTCAGCGAACGCGAAGCGCACTGACCTGGTAGGTGCCACGTGACGAGATCAAATGCCGGGCTTCCGCATTCGCCCGTACACCCGTGTGCGAATCCACGATGCAATCGTCACCAATACTGATACGCGGATAGATTGTTGCCCGGGTCCCAAGGAAGCAGCCCGCGCCAACAACGGCATCGCCGTTGAGCGCAGCATACGGTGAAAGCACTGAATAAGCACCCACGCGCGCGCCGTGGCCAATGCTGCAATGCACGTTGGCCACCGATGCATCGTCCATGATTGCGTCGCGATTGACAATCGTATAGGGGCAGATCAGAACGGCCGATCCAAGCTTCGCGGCTGGCGACACAATGGCTGACCCGTGGACATATGCGGGCGTGGCAACGCCGTTCTCGGCCAGTTTTCCGAGCACGAGCTTGCGGCCCTTCACCGAACCGATGGCGACGACAACGACCTGCCCCGCAGCCGAACGGAAATCGCCGATGCCACCCAGGTGCGGCACGTCGATACCGGCAGGCACTTTTCCACCAGGCGTGTCATCGATGAAACCAGCGATAGGCACGCCACCCTTGGCGGCTTCTTCCTGCAGGTAATCAAACAGTTCCAGTCCAAAACCACCGGCGCCAGCGATTACAACGGAGGAGATCGGCGAGGAGTGAATCAAAGGCATAGCGAAATGCGACAACTGTCGACAGAAAAAGGTTGCCAGGTGTGCCGTCAGGCAACAGTAATCTCGCGCATAAACACGCGAAGCAAATCAAAGCCATCCCATACGGGTGCGAAATCGAGCGCACGACCGAACGGAACAATCCGGTCGATGCCCGCCAGCGGTTCCGCGGCAACAAACTCGCTCAACGCCCGAGTCTCGATTCCAGCATAGGAAAGCGTCTGCACCGTCCGGCTCAACAACGGTCGCATTGCCTCGAGCCTGTCGATTGAAGACTCGAAAAACAAGCCAGCGCCGCAATGCAGTGCATCGTGCAGAGCAGGCTTGTCAAGCCAGACCCGCACCAGATCGTTGCTCGACGTGGCCTGGATGGACACATCGGCCTCGATTGCGAGCGCATCCTCGGCTACGCGCTTGTTCACATAGTCGGCATCCCCAAACCGCTCCTGATTGCCAGCCAGATATTGCTCGAAGCGCGCCCAGAAGTCTGCGGAGGCAGATTTGACAAGTGTCGAGTCTCCAAGCCAAAGCACGAGCCGCGGTGACGAGCACGCCATCTGGTCAAACCAGTAGGCATCGTTGTAAAACGCCTCGATCCACTGGGCCCGCTTGCTTTCCGTTGCCTCGGTCCAGCCTGCTGCACCAATCAGCGCCAGTGAGTACTTGTTCGCAAATGCGACCTCGGTAGCCGTGCCCGGTAGCGGCAGCCTGCGAATCTGCTCCACCGTCGAGTTACCGCCCCAGATCACCCGGACATCGCACACGGAAGAGAAGCGCGTCGTGACACGGTCGTCCGGAGCATAGCGTACCAATAGGGTTCGACGAGCAATCTCACAATGTGCCGGTTCCTGCAATAGCTTGGCAATCGCCCCGATTAGTAGATCGGCTTGCGGCGAAGGCTTCGACGAGAGACGGACAATATTCCGATTCCCCGTCAGCAGCGACAGGAACCACGAGTACACGAAAATGGTGTCGACGTTGGACGGCGCAATGTGAAGCACCGTGCCGCGGGGGACCAGCAACGCACCACCTGCGCGTTGCTCCATCTCGGCACGCAGACGCACAAGGTTCGCACGCCGCATCCAGAAACCCAGAGCGGTAAGCTCGGGAAACGTCCGTGCTTCGGGCATCCGTACCAGCAGGCCCGACAACGCCTCCACGAAATCAAGCGATGCCTGCGCGAAGGCGGACAGCGGCGGCACGTCGGCCAGAGCCTCAGGCTCTGGCGCCCTCGGGATCAACGATTCGTAGTCAGCCATCAGGCACTCACTTTCTGCATTTGCGCGTCGGCCGCATGGGTGTCACTGCATCCGCGCAATTCAGCTTTGGCGACACGTCCGTGCACGCGGAACGTACGTCCGAGACGCCCGCATGGGCAATCATCGACGCCAGTCCACTCGCCGATATCTTCAGTCAGCAGACTATGGCCGGGATAGCTCGTGGGTAGTACCGACAGCACCTGGATCAAGCCTGTCTTGCCTTTCGGCCGCACCTCCCAGGTACGAGCGTCACGAATCAGCACATCGGCAAACACGGGAGCATGCAGCCGCCCATGCTCGCATTCCATGAATACCGAACCGACCTGCTCCACCATGCCATAGAAATTGTGCACGGCACGAATGTTCAGCTTGTCCGCGAGTGCTGCCTTGAATGTGTCGTTATCGACTGCTTCTTCCAGCAGCTTCTTCCATCCGCCACTGTGGATCAGGATAGCGTCGTCGAAACACGGCGCATCCGGCATGTCTTTCAGCGCTTGGTAGAAGTACTTCCAGACCATGAAGGTGAAGCCGAAGATAAAGACACGCTGACCCCGATGCCGCTCAAGAAATGCGCGAATCACCTCGACGTCGGGAGCCATGTCCTCGTCACGCAAGGCGTATGTGTGATCACGCCCAAAATTCGAGAGCCCCAGGATCCCCGCGCCGCGAGCAGAAAACGACTGACGGTTCTTGATTACGCCCGGATGGTCGATGATCAGCATGGGCAGCCGTGCCTTACCAAGGAACTGCTGCAGAATCAGCACCAGCGTCTTGGTTTGTGCCATAGCGGTATCGCGATCCAGGATAATCCGCGAAACGCGCTGCGACGTCGTACCGGACGATGTCAGCACCTTGAACTCGTCATCCTTTGCAACGGAGCTGAGCTCGTATTCCTTGAACAGCCGAACGGGGATGAATGGAATCTCTTCAAGCTCGAACTGCTGCCCCTCCTGGTAGCCATGTGCGCGCAGGATCCGGCCATATGGCTCACAGCGACCTGCATGCTGCCAAGTCAGCGAAGTCAGCGATTCGGCAAGATAGCGAGACTTGTCGCCGTGCGCCATGCCATAAACAGGCCAATTGAAGTACGGGCGTTCGGTTGTCATGTCGTTTGTAGTGTCTTGGACCTCAAGGACAAAGGGTCTTGAGCAATTCAGCGTACTGGACCTTGCCTGATGTCGACAGCGGGAACTTGTCTACTGCATACACCCGGATTGCCGAAAGATGCAGCCGATACTTCGCGCTGATATGCGACCCAAGCGCACCTGTGTCGTTACCTTCACCAAGCCAGGCAACAACCATCAAGTCATCGCGGCCCGTGACGGCGACGTCATAGCCGTCCTCACGCAACTGGGCTTCAACCTCGTCCAGGCCGACACGATTGCCGAACACCTTGATGAAACGCTTGAGGCGACCCACGATGTGGTAATAGCCATCATCATCACGACGTGCTAGGTCACCCGTCAACAGAACACCGCCTTGACCATCCGCATCCGCCAGATCAGCGGCGCAGGCCGCATACCCCATCATGACGTTCGGGCCCCTGTAGCGAAGCTCACCGGTTTCACCAGCCGTGTCGACAGGGCGCCCATCTTCACCAACCAGATCGAAGCAACCCCCGGGGATGGAGATGCCGATCGAGCCAGACTTCTCCAGTGCCCTGTGCGCGGGAACATACGACATACGCGCGGTCGCTTCGGTCTGGCCGTACATGACGAAAAAGCGCTGCTCACGCGAGGCGGCGAGCTCGGCGTACCAACGGATGGTTTCCGGTGCGAGGCGGCCGCCAGCCTGCGTCATGGTGCGCAGCGACGGCAAATTCATGCGTTCGAATCGCAACTGCTTGAGCATCGTATAGATCGTCGGCACGCCAGCAAGGCTAGTGGCCTCATGCTCCCGGAACATATCCCAGAACTTGCGTGCGGTGACTGGTTGCCCCGTCAGCACGATAGTTGCGCCAACGGAGAGGTGGCTGTTGAGCACAGAAAGCCCATACGAGTAATGCATGGGGAGCGTCGTAATGGGTCGCTCGTGTTCGTCGAGCTCAAGGTACTGCGCAATGGAACGCGCATTGGCATCAAGACTCCCCGCCGTAAGCTTGACGAGCTTCGGCGAACCCGTGCTCCCCGACGTCGAGAGCAGGATAGCGACATCAGGATGCACTACGGGCGTAGCATGACCCAGCGTCTTCCATTCACCTGCCCTTCGAACACATGACACGGAAAAATGCGAGTAGAGCCGTTCACGCAGGGCAGCATCCAATTGCCCATCTACCAGCAAGACCGGGAAGTCGTTGCGCAGGGCCCCAAGATAGGCCAGTACGGAGTCGACGCTATTTTCGCATTCCAGCGCGAGCAGCTGGCGTGGTGCGAATGTCGCCTCAGTGAAGAGGCCATCCGCACGGGCAGCCAGTTCTGAGTAGGCCAGACTCTGCCCATCTTCGGCTATAAGTGCGGTGCGATCCCCGAACGACTCTAAGCTCTTTGCGAACATCAGATCAGCATCCCACCATCGACGCCAATGACCTGGCCAGTAACGTATGACGAAAGGTCAGATGCCAGGAACAACGCAACCTTGGCAATTTCTTCAGGTGTACCGACGCGCCCCATGCGTACAGACGCGACTCGTTCAGCGAACTTTTCCGCGCCAATGGAACGCGCCATGTCCGTGTCGATAAAACCCGGCGCGATTGCATTGACACGGATGTTCTGTGGGGCAAGTTCCTTCGCGAGCGATTTGGTGATACCAATCACCGCCGCCTTGCTGCCGGCATACACCGCCTGTCCAACATTGCCATTCGTGCCGATGATCGATGCCAAGTTGATGATGCTGCCACCCTTGTTGCGCGCCATCAGACGACTTGCGTATTGCGAACAATACAGCACACCGTAAGTATTCGGCTCAAACACCCGCTGGATCTGCGCTTCGGTCACCATGCTGATCAACGCATCGTCCAAGACTCCTGCATTGGAAACCAGCACATCAAGTCGCTTGGTCTGCTTGAACAGCGCCTGGAATGCGTCGCGCACGCTGTCCGGGCGCGCAACATCAAGCTGCAGCAAAGTAGTCTGAACACCAGGCACCGCCTCGCCCAAGCGAGCTTGCGCAGCTTCAAGATGCTCGACTGACCGGCCAGACAGCACCACATGGGCTCCCTCATGGGCGAACAGTTCCGCGGTCGCATAACCGATACCGCGGGCGGCCCCCGTCACCAGCGCGATCTTGTCCTTGAGCAGCATGACGTCCTTCAAAAGGTTACGTTGTACTTGGCAAGAATTTCCTTGGCCTTGCCCACGGAGCTCATATCCACGATGTCATCGGTGTCCATCATGATCTCGAAAGCATTCTCGATTTCAGCCACGAGCGCCATGTGTGCAACCGAATCCCACTCGGGGATCGTGTTATAGGTCAGTTCATCAGTGACCTTGTCCAGGCCAATGTTGAGTGATTGCGCAAATACGCTGTAGAGCTTCTCGCTGTTGTTCATGACTTGATTAATTATCGGCTTGACTTTGAAACGCCATCGGCAGCGCCACCCGACGCGCCGGCTCACAACCCCGGCACGCAAGAGGCGCAATGGACTCGCAATTGTAATCTATTCAGTAAGCCTCGAAGTCCGACGCCGCCAACGGCAACAATCCTTACAGCAGGTAACACCCCGTATGGCACCAGCAAATGTTACAGGCCTCGCTGCCGCGTAAATCGCCGACCAATCCGCAACAGTTTCCAGGCGTTGCGTACCATCAGAAAATGCCCGGCACTCATCCCCAGAAAGAGCAGGAACATCCACTGCTCCGGCATGCCGAGCCTCCACGCGGTGACGCCAACCAGACCAAACAGCGCATTTGCCAGCCAGATCACACAAACCACCTGAGTGGGATTGAGCCCCAGACGCACCAGTACGTGATGCAGGTGCGTGCGGTCTGCAGCCAACGGATTGCGCCCCTTGATCATTCGCCTGAGGACAACCGCCAGAAGATCCACAAGAATCAGGCCGAGTACCCACAGCATGACTACGGGCGGCACATGCCCCGACGGGTTGTATGTGGTTTGGGAAAGTTCGACTGCAAACCACACCATGACGTAGCCAAGCAAGAGACTGCCCGCGTCACCGAGGAAAACACGTCTGGCGCCACGCAGCGGATGGTTCACGTTCAACAAGAGAAAGCCGACCAGCGCACCGCAGAAGATCATTGCGATACGCAAAGCCATCATGTTGCCGACGACTCCCGCAAGATATGCCATCCATCCGAGGACGATCACGCTGAGACCGCCGGCCAGTCCATCAAGGCCATCGCTCATATTGAGCGCATTGACCACTGACAAGACCGCGAAGATGGTCAGTGGAATACCCCAGTTAAGCAGCTCGATCTCGCGACGGCCAAACAGGTCGCCCAACGACGACAGGTAGACGTTGCCCCATGACGTCATCAGGATCGCAGCAAAGAACTGGAACGCCAGCTTGGTCAATGGGCGCATGCCACGCAGGTCGTCGACCAATCCGACGATTGCGAGCAGGGTTACCCCGGCGTACAGCGCAACGTACCGGTCAAAGGTTCGCAGATACATCAGTGACCCGACCCAGACAGCGACAAGGACCGCGACGCCGCCGATCAGCGGAACTTCTCCGACATGGCGTTTGCGCCCGCCCGGACTATCGACCAGACCAATCCTGACAGCGTACGGCCTCAGCACCAGCAGCGCGACCAGGCAAATCAACCCGCAGGATGCGGGCACCCAGAAGTAGTCAAACATAACAATGAAGGCTTACGTGGCAGCCTGCCTTGCGCCAGCACGCTGGCGTAGGAAGGCAGAGTAACTACGTGACAGGAACAGGCGCGTCATGCTTTCGACATGCCAAGCCAGGTATTTCCACTTCCTTCGGCTATCGCGCTGCGCGTCATGCAAAACGCAGGCAGCGGTCACCCAGTGCACCGTGAAACCCTCCAGGTGCGTACGCAGGCATATGTCAACGTCCTCGCAATAGAGGTGAAATCGCTCGTCAAATCCCCCAAGCCTCCGGAAAACCTCCACATCGAAAAGCATCAACATGCCGGCTACCCAGTCCACGGTTTTCTCTGCGCCGCCTGGCGCATAATCCGCTTCCCGCTTTCGAAGGATCGCCCGTCGGGCGAGGCGCCACAGCGTCGGAACCTGGCGCGCGCTGTCCTCGAGCCCACCTGTGGAATTCCTCACGCACGGGGCTGCAACACCAGATGCCCTTTGCAAGGCGGCCACAAGGGCGCTGAATGGCTCCACGGGGCCGAGCCGGATGTCAGGATTGATGACGCAGAAGAACGGAGTGTCGCAGTTTGCGAACGCTGCGTTATGGTTCTCACCGAATCCCTTGGGCTCCGGATTAACGATCAGTGCATCGTAAAGTGGCAACGCCGTTGGTTTGAAAGCCCCTACGGATGCTGGCAGGTTCTCGGTCACAATTACACGCAGTGCTATCTCGCCCTCAAGCTCGGCGAGTTGCTGTAACAACGGCAACACGAGATCACCCTGCCCGTGACTGATAACGGATACAGTGATTTGCGCATTCGACGCTAGAGTCGCCGCGTCAGAGCTTGCCTGTACGCCCCGCGATGCCATGCCCAATTCCCTTCATCATCAAACGTGCGCGCAAACCGCGTGGCGGTATGCCGATCACGAAGAACACCATGAACTGCAGCAGCCGATACAGGTGCGCACTCTGCCAGCCTAGTGGCATCGGCACGTCTCGCAACATCGCGATCGTGTTCCGGAAGATGTAATAGTTACGCAACGGCGAATGCACGGGCACTTCGCGCATCCGGCCAAACCAGACGCGAACCACGTGATCCCCCAAAGAATGGTCCAGCAGCGCATCGCAGATACCGAAGATGCGGTACCCCTTGTTCAACGCCCGTAAGCACCACTCCGTATCAACATGATCGATGAAATACGCCTCGTTCATGAGCCCAATGTCGGCGAGAACATCTAGGCGAATAAGGGTCCCCGAGGAGATCAGGAAATCTGCCTCCACCCACCTCTTGCCTTCGGCACATTCCACCCGGCCAACGATGCCGCCGCGAATCTTGACAAACTTTGAGCGAGCATGGGTACGCCGATCAATTGTGACCGGCCCCACGGCCGCAAGCTTGACTCCCTCAAGCCTCAACGCCTTGTCGGCGGACAACAAATTCTCGACCATGCCATCCAATGGCAAGCTGTCATGGTCCATCAATAGCCCATACGAAACGCCGTTGGCTTTCAGGCGCATCAAGCCCTTGTTGTGCGCGGCCGCAATGCCAAGGTTGCCGCCGCACTCGATCAGCGTGACGGGTGCACCGAAGCTCCCCCCACTTATGTCAGGTACAACGCTCGAGCCGTTGTCCACCACCACGATCTGTGCAACTTGCGGACCCAGCGCTTGCAGGAGCCGCATCAGATGCAACACATCCGGGTTGTACGTTACGACAACCGCGCCTACCGAACTGATTGCCGACTCCTCAGCGCCGGCTTCCTCGTGAACCGCCATAGTCACGACTTCCGGTACAGCATGCGTCTCGCGGTTGGAAGAGGATGCCTCAGACATCATGCAAACCGCTTGCGAATCCGCTGCTTCAACTCTCGCAGCAGATCCCTGCCGGACACCGTCTGCAGTGGATTACCCGGTCGGAATGCATCCGCCTCCCCCGTCATCCGATGGAACGAGCGATCATCAATGCCATAGTCGCGCTTGAGCACAGCACAATGCGGCTGGCTGGCCAGCAGATCGAAAATCTTGTCGATGCCAACGATCCGGTACATGTGCCCGAGCCACTGGTTGTAACCGAAGAACATCAGCGCCTTCTCGATATCGGCGTGCTCGGGCGACGTCGTCGGGTCACAAACAAGGCGATCCGCGAATGCTTCCTTCAGCAAGTCAGCAGAGACCCCCTCGAAAAAGCTCCGCGCAATCATGTAATGCTCATTCATCGTGCGGATCGAATTCGCAGGCGTGTGACTGCTGGCATTCTCTCCCGGGAGAATGCGGAATAAAACAAGCTCCTCCTGCGAAATGTGGAGTTGCCAGTGGCGGATGAATCTCACCCACATTTCGAAGTCCGGAAGTTGGCGGTACCGATTGTCGTAAGCGCCTACCTGTCGGTACACCTCGCTGCGAATCAGCATTGACGGGTGGCAAAGGCAGTTACCGTGATCGAAAAACCGCTTCAGCCATTCACCGCGTGACCGGTTCTCCTGATCGAAAATGTGGCCGAACTGCATGGTCGATTTGTCGATCGGCGTACCGTCTCGATCGACATATCTGGCACGACCAAAGACAGCGCCCAACTCAGGATTCTCCTCGAGCATCCCAACCTGAAACGACAGCTTTCCTGGCAGCCAGGCGTCATCCGAGTTGATCAACGCAATGTACTTGCCCCGACAGCGGGAGATGAGGTCATTGGTCACAACGCCCGCACCACGGTTCACCTCGTGGGCAAACAGCTGGAGACGCGGATCTGAAACAGTGCGGATTGCATCCGCGGTTCCATCGCTTGAGCCATCATCACCAATCAGCAACTCCAAGTCACCGAAATCCTGAGACAGGACACTTCGAACTGACTCCACCACGAACGGCGCATGGTTATACGCCGGCATGATGACCGAAACAGTAGGCAACTTCATGCACGCCTTCCAATAAACTTGTACACCACGCGCCAGCAGACTGGCGGCACCAGTTGCTTCAGAATCGTCACGAGCAAAGGGGGAATGAACTGAATCAGCAGACTGGTTCCCCGCCGAGCTATTCGCCGAAGCTGGAAAGCTGGAACGTGCCCCTCTCCGGCGCCGGCGGCACGTAGCCGCGCCGCGAGTGCGTTGAAATCCTCCGCGAACACGCCATCGGTAATGGCATCGTACTGAGGCAGCACTTCTAGCTGCGAGGTCAGCTTCTGGCGATGCGAAAGGAGACTCCAGGTGCCGGCACCATGAATGCGGTAGATCGACATTGGCGTGTTCAGGAAACCAATCAGGCCGAACCTGCCCATTACGATATTGACGGCCCAGTCATAGGCGCGCATGTCGAATAGCTTTGCCGGCAATCGCTTCAGCGAGTCTGCACGGTACATGCAGGTCGAAAAATTTCCGATCAGGTTGTCCGCGATCAGCTGGCGACTGTCCAGATAGCGGAACCCCTCTCCGCGCTCAACGCGTTCCGTGTAGCGAGCTTCCTCTTCCAGATACACGAAATAGTTGCAGCCACAAACCGAACATTCGCGGTGCGCCTCCAGGAATGCCAGTTGCTGAGACAGCTTCTGCGGACTGCACCAGATGTCGTCACCCTCGAGAGTCGCCACGTACTCCGATTCCACGGCCGCGAATCCGCGCTGGTAATTGCGGGTCACGCCCATGTTTGGAGCATCGGCCAGAAACCTGAAGCTTATCCTTGGATCCTTGCCGACATACTCGGCAACAAGCTCGCGCGTATTGTCGGTCGACGCATCGTCGCACACCACAACTTCGAACGGGAAGTCGATGTCCTGCCAAAGCACGCTGTCCAGCGCCTCACGAATGTACCTGGCGTGGTTATATGTAATCAGCAGAACGCTAAGCTTCAATCCGTGCTCCTTTTCAAATCGACGTAGGGCAATATGCCCCCACTCAATACTTGAGCGTACGATGAATCAGCCGGGAGATCATATCGATCTCCTCGAACGACAGGGAGTGATAGAGCGGCAGGCAAAGCACACGTGACGCGATGTCGTCGCACACCGGCGTCGGCGCCTTGTCCGCAACGTAGTTCAGCGACCCCAGTGACGGATAGAAATACCTGCGTGGGAAGACGCTATGCAGATTGAGCGCTTCAATCACGGCAAGGTTCGTCGCCTCGCTTTCAAATACCACCGGGTAATAGGCATGGTTGTAGCCGCAGTTGTCCGGCAGCTGCGGACGCCGAACCGGCAGGCCGCGCAGGTTTGCGTCATATCGCTCAGAGAGAATCCGGCGCGACTGAAGGATATCCTCGATATGGTTCAGGTTGCACAAACCCATCGCAGCATGGAACTCGGAGTTCTTTCCGTTGATGCCCACGCCATCAAAAGCAGTCGGAGATACATGCCCGAAATTCCTCATACGGGCGAGCACCTTCAGCAACTCGGGATCCTGCGTTACAACCGCACCACCTTCGATCGTGTGGAAAAGTTTGGTGGCATGGAAACTCGTCGTGGATATGTCTCCAAACGCGAATAGCGATTTGCCACGATATGTCGTACCAAAGGCATGAGCAGCGTCATAGATCACCTTGAGATTGTGACGCTGCGCAATACGCTCGATCTTTTCCACATCGCATGGCGTGCCATACACGTGGGTTGCAAGAATGGCGGATGTTCTCTCGGTGATGCGATCTTCGATACGAGCCGGATCAATATTGAACGTATGCGGACAAATATCCGCCATGACCGGGACACAATTTTCCCAGACAATGCTGGAGGTGGTGGCAACGTAGCTGAAGGGCGTCGTAATGATTTCGCCGCTCAGGTTCAGTGCCTTGATGGCGATCTGAAGGGCCACCGTACCGTTTGAGACGAACAACAGGTGATCGAGCTGGAGCCATTCCTTCAGACGCAATTCAAGCTCATTGACCAGCGGACCATTGTTGGTCAGCCATTCGCGAGCCCAGATCTCGTCGACGTATTTTTGATAATCTGCCTTGGCAGGCAAGAAAGGTTTCGTGACGTTAATGTTCATCTGTGAAATCCACCAGCATCCTCAGGAAGACCCGCAGCCGACGGCCAGCGGGTCCGCTTAGCGGGTTGTTACTCGAAAACCTCAGCTGCCTCGAGCAGGGGGGCATTACGGTCTTTTTCAGCCAGCAGCAACTCCCCGACGCTGGGCCACGCGATGGCAAGTGCCGGATCATTCCAGCGAATGCTTCGCTCATGCTCCGGATACCAGTAGTCAGTCGTCTTGTATTGCACCTCGGCATCTTCCGAGGTCACAACAAAACCGTGGGCGAATCCCTCGGGCACCCACATCTGTCGCTTGTTTTCCGCCGACAGCAGCGCACTGGTCCATTTGCCGAATGTAGGCGACGAACGCCGCACGTCGACTGCAACGTCAAAAACTTCGCCCGCAGTCACGCGAACCAGCTTGCCCTGTGCCTGGCGAACTTGATAGTGCAATCCACGCAAGACGCCGCGGGACGAACGAGAGTGATTGTCCTGCACGAATGGAGCATCCATCCCGGTAGCGATGGCAAACTCGCGCGCATTAAAGCTCTCGAAAAAAAACCCACGTGCATCGCCGAAAACCTTCGGCTCAAGTACCAAGACCCCTTCCAGGCTGGTTGAGATCACGTTGAGCTTCATGGCGCGACATCCTCGATAATCTGACGGAGGTAAGCACCGTATCCGTTCTTTGCCAGTTGGGCCGCCATAACCTCGATCTGTTCGACACCAATCCAGCGATTGCGGTACGCGATCTCTTCAGGACAAGCCACCATCAACCCCTGGCGGTGCTGCAGCGTCGCAATGAAGGTGGCGGCCTCTAGGAGCGAATCATGCGTGCCTGTATCTAGCCAGGCATACCCACGCCCCATGATTTCCACATCGAGCTTGTTGGTCTGAAGGTAGTGCTTGTTAACATCCGTGATCTCCAACTCGCCTCGCGCGGACGGGCGGATGGAGGCCGCGATATCGCAGACCGTATTGTCATAGAAGTACAAACCTGTCACCGCGTAGTTCGAACGCGGCTTGACAGGCTTCTCTTCAATCGACAACGCGCGAAACGCACTGTCGAATTCCACTACGCCGTAGCGTTCAGGATCGTGCACGTGATAGGCAAACACGGTTGCACCATCTTGCCGTTCACACGCACGCGTCAACTGGCCCTGCAGATCATGGCCATGGAAGATGTTGTCGCCGAGGATCAGTGCGGACGGATCGTTGCCGACGAAATCCTTGCCAATAATGAATGCCTGCGCCAGCCCGTCAGGCGACGGCTGCACTGCATAACTCAGATTCATGCCCCACTGGGCGCCGTCGCCAAGCATCTCCTGAAACCGCGGTGTATCCGAGGGCGTGGAGATGATGAGAATGTCCCGGATGCCCGCCAGCATCAACGTGCTCAGCGGGTAGTAGATCATTGGCTTGTCGTAGACTGGCAGCAACTGCTTCGAGACAGACCGAGTGATTGGATACAAGCGTGTGCCGGAACCACCGGCCAGGATAATGCCCTTGCGCATGATGAGCGCCCCTCAGGAATAGATCTGGTCAACCAGGCGATGAACACCATCGCGCCAGTCAGGAATGGTCAGCCCAAAAGTGGCCTTGAGCTTCGACGTGTCCAAACGCGAATTCAATGGACGGGCCGCCGGTAGCGGATACTCGGAGGCAGGAATCGGCTGCACTTGCCCGCCGGTCACGCGCAGTGATGCCCCGCGCTGTTCGGCCCTGTCCAGCAACGTCTGTGCATACCCATGCCATGACGTTTCGCCCGCCGCACACAGGTGATAGACGCCGTCGGCAGCGCGGGCTGGCGCGAAGCGCGACCATCCACGGGAGATTGCCTGCGCTGTCACATCCGCGATCAGCGCGGCCGACGTCGGAGCACCAAATTGATCTGCCACCACCCGCAATACGTCGCGATCGGATGCGAGACGCAACATCGTCTTCGCAAAGTTTCCGCCGTGCAGTCCGAACACCCAGCTCGTGCGGAAAATCCAGTAAGGACACCCAGCATTCGCCACCGCCCGCTCCCCCTCAAGCTTGCTGCGGCCATAGGCTGAGCGTGGCGACGTCGGGTCCTCCTCCACATACCAGCCGGCCTTGTCTCCGTCGAAGACATAGTCGGTGGAATAGTGAATCATCCGTGCACCCGTTCGAGCGGCGGCCTGTGCCAGATACCCTGGCGCACGCGCGTTGATCGCAAAGGCCTGGTCCGCTTCCGATTCTGCCTTGTCCACGGCCGTGTATGCGGCAGCGTTGACAATCAGATCCGGACGTTCCGAATTGACAAGCCCGGCGATCGCCACAGCGTCCTGGAGGTTGCAACGGGCACGATCAGCCAGTACTAACCGGCCGAGCGGTGCAAGGCTCCGGGCCAGTTCGAAACCGACTTGGCCAGTGGCACCGATCAGCAGAATCCTTGGATGATCAGGCAACTCACGCACTGTACTGCTCACTTACCCATTTGCGATACTCGCCCGAGGTGACATCCGCCACCCAGCTCTGATTCGACAGGTACCACTGGACCGTCTTGCGCAGTCCGGTTTCGAAAGTCTCAGCGGGACGCCAGCCCAACTCGCGTTCGAGTTTGCGTGCATCAATGGCATAGCGCCGGTCGTGACCTGGGCGATCTTTCACAAAGGTAATCAGATCCCGATAACTGCCGGTCGGGGTTGGCTTCAACTCATCGAGCAGATCACAGATTGTGTGAACGACTTCGAGGTTGGTCTTCTCGTTCCAGCCACCAACGTTATAGGTCTCGCCGAGGCGACCTCGCTCCAGAACCGTACGGATAGCGGTGCAGTGATCCCCAACATACAACCAATCCCGCACATTCTGACCATCTCCATAGATCGGCAGCGGCTTGCCAGCCAGTGCATTGGCAATCACCAGCGGTATCAGCTTTTCGGGAAATTGATACGGGCCGTAGTTGTTGGAACAGTTCGTGGTCAGTACTGGCAAACCATAAGTATGGTGGTAAGCACGTACGAGATGATCGGACCCTGCCTTGCTCGCCGAATAAGGGCTATTCGGTGCATACGGGGTGGTCTCGGAAAACTGCGGGTCCGTCGGCCCCAGCGAGCCGAACACTTCGTCGGTCGACACGTGCAGGAAGCGGAACGCCTCGCGCTCGGCGCCATCCAGGGCCGACCAGTACTGGCGTGTAGCCTCCAGCAACGTGAACGTACCCACCACATTCGTCTGCACGAAGTCAGCGGGGCCGTGAATTGACCGATCAACATGACTCTCCGCCGCAAAATGCACCACGGCCCGGGGGCGGTGCTCTGCAAACAGCTGGTCGAGCGTGGTACGGTCGTTGATGTCCGTCCGCGAAAAAACGTGTTTCGGGCTGTCGGCAACACTCGCCAGGGTCTTCAGGTTCCCCGCATAGGTGAGCTTGTCGATGTTCACCACTGCGCCATGCGCGTCGGACAGCCAGTCCAGGACGAAATTAGCGCCGATAAAGCCAGCGCCTCCAGTAACAAAGACCTTACTCAACATCTTCTCCCGAGGGGAACATCTGACAAACAGGAATTCTTAAAAGAGATCTATGGGGCACTTAATTTTATTCTTATCACCGCTCTTTGCCCGTGCGAAACATCGTAGGCGCGAAGCGAGCTCCGGCATCTGAATGAAGCGGGATTCTATCGCACAGCAGCCACTGCCTTGCATTCAAAAGGAGGGGAATGAGAAAAAAGTGTAACTGCCCCTTCCTGAGGATTGCCTCCTTCCGCGTCTGTGGTAGGAGCTTTCGCAGAATGCTCCCCCCGACAGGTAGACTAGTGCACCACTGCGCACGGTGCCACTTTCTCTCCTTTACAAAATGACACGAAAAACCCCCTATGCCATCGGCGACGTTCAAGGTTGCGCCTCTTCACTGGATGCACTGCTCGAGCTTCCCCAGCTGGCTGACGCACCGCTGCGATTCGTCGGCGACCTCGTCAATCGGGGACCCGATTCACTAGGAAGCCTGCGGCGCCTGATGTCGCTCGGTGAGCGCGCCAGATGCGTTCTCGGCAATCATGATATTCATCTGCTCGCGGTTGCCGCAGGTGTACGAAAGCCCGGGCGGAGGGATACCATCAACGACATTCTCGCCGCATCGGATCGTGACGACCTTCTCGACTGGATTCGGCACCGGCCGCTTGCAATTGAGGAGAATGGGTTTCTTTTAGTCCATGCCGGCGTGCTCCCTCAATGGAGCGTGGAGCAGACTCTGGAATTGGCCAGGGAAGCGGAGAAACTGCTGCGCTCGGAAAACTGGCAATCCCGGATTGGGGACATTTTCGGGAATCAGCCGTTCAAATGGAAAGGGACGCTGAAGGGTACCGAACGTCTTCGGGTCGTGATTAATGCGCTCACGCGCCTACGCTTTTGCACGGAAGCGGGGGAAATGGAGTTTTCCTTCAATGGTCCGCCCGCGGATGCGCCCCAAGGCTATGTCCCCTGGTTTGACGTCCAAAACCGGCGATCGTCAAATGCGACGATAGTGTGCGGACACTGGTCAGCCCTGGGCCTGATGCTTCGTCCAAATATCATCGCGATTGATACGGGCTGCGTCTGGGGTGGAAAACTCACGGCAGTCAACCTGGATACCGATCCTTCGATCAGGAACGCAATCCAGGTCAACTGCAGTGAGGAAGGACTGCCAATTGAGATCAAAGAGTAAGCGCTGCTCTGGAGTTCCCCCTGCGCTCCGCCCAGATCAAGGCCGCGCGAAGCACGGCAGTGTCAACGCTGTAACTGCGATGAAATGCATGCACTGCGTGCTGGCCAGGCGCCACGGGACTCTGAACGAACAATATCGACGCGCCGCCAGCATCGCTATAGCTCGAGTAGCCTCGAAAATTGAAGCTCGGTTCGTCATGGATGAGGCCGATCACCGGCGTGCGATCCGGACAGTAGAGCGTATTTGAAAGCGCAGAACTGCACGACCCCACAACCATGGATGCAGACCGGAAGGTATCGACCTGTTCAATGAACGACATTTCCTCCGGATATATGGTTTCGAATCCATGATCAGTCAACATGGAGCGGACCTCGGCTTCATTAAGCATTTGACGGCTCGCAAACGCGTGCCGGGAGATGAAGAGTCGCCGCCCGCGTCTGGCTGGCACGCCCAAACGTCGCTCCACGGCTTTGAGCACCATCTCTTTCATCGCCCGAAGCACGTCTCTCGGCCATACCGCGTCATATGAATAGCCACCAACACCATCAAGGGGGAAGTAGGTGGGTACGGGCGCCATCGCAAGCTGGCCAAATGTCACCACCTGCTCCGGCTCCAAGGTAATAACCTCGCGCCCGAACTCGTTTAAAAGGCTCAGACTTTCCAGATGGGTCTTCGGCATTCCCGAATCAACGATGATCGGGAATTCACGAAGCTCGGGCAAAGAATCATAGGCGAGCAGCCGTGGGAGGTATTCGCAGCCCCAGTGGCCAAAATTACGACTTTGGACGCCGAACATCATCAATCCGCACGGAATGTGCAGCGACTCCTTGGTCGGCCACTCAATCAGAACGTTTCCGCCATGGCGCGCACGGATTACCTGATGCTCGTTCAGCCGGTCTCCGAAGACCGCCTTCCCGCTTCGAGGGTGCGTTGCCTGGTCCGAGACTAACGTACCTTGATGCAGGACTACATTGCAGCGGCTCGCAGCCGTACATTCATCAAGTACGGCAAGGTAGAACGGGGGGGCAGTCAACGTGCCTGACTCAGATTCGAGGGCGGTCGGGGGACGCAGAAACTCTGGCTCAATCGGTTCGATCGGCCTTTCCGGGAACAATTCGAAGTATCTCCCAATACCTTGGGCGCAATGCTCCGTGACCGATGTCAGCGGCATATCGATTACCCGGGTCGAACCGTCCTTTGCGCGCGCTGCCAGCAAGTTCATGGCCATGTCCCGGTCCCCGCTGGCGAACACCAGATTTGCTAAGCGCTCGCGGATCAACTGGGCTTCCTTGAGGCCCTTGGTCAGCGCCATTCTGTAGCTCGCCTCGGCGATCTTCAACTCGCCACGCATTTCCGCCCGATAGCCCTCACGGGCAAGCACCGAGGCGACATTCGCATCGATATGAAGGGCGTCTGTACCCGATAGCGACTCCGAAAGCGAGTATGAAGTGACGGCAGCGTCGATGTTCCCCGTCTGCTGCAAAGCTTGGCCAAGCAGGTTCTCCAGAAGCGGCCGCGGCAGTTTGTCTTCTAGTTCATTAAGCGCCGCCACGGCGCCGGATCCTTCACCACGTGCCAGCAAGCACTCGATCCACAGGCGTAGTGCATAAGGATGATTGGGCACTTCTGTCAGCACCTGCAAGATCCGAGCCTCTAGATCGGCACGCTCGAGCGAGATCGGGAAACGACCTTCCCTCTCGCCCCAACGTACAAAATGCTCAAACGGGTCGACGCCGGACATCGCCACATCAGGATTCATCGCCAGATAATCAGCCTGATCAAAGAGCAGGGACGGAGCCTGGCGCTTGGTAATCTCGGCAGTCAGGAAATGCTCGATCCATGTGACGCCTGTCGGCAGTTCGTTCAGACCCGTTTCCATACGGTAGTGCCTGGCATCGAACATCGGATGCGGGCTCATCTCCGGATCGCCGCCGTGGTTGACATAGTGCGCCAGCGGCGACTCAGTTACTCCATGGCGAGACCGATAATATGCTTCATCAATAAAATACGAGAGCCGCGTCGCAATGATCCATCGTGCGTAGCGGTTTCCCTGATCTCCGTTCAAGACGCCGCGCGCGATCGCGAGCATCTCCGGTGCCTCGCTATCGAACCACCGTCGGCCTTCGCGCTCCCCACTCTTGACGAAATGCTCCAGTGGATTTACTCCTGCAGCAGCGACATCAGGGTTGAACATCAGATACGCTGATGTGCTGAAAAGCGGCGAAGGGTCAAACCCTTGCGCCGCACCTTCCGCCAAGTAGTGATCAAGCAAGGTCATACCGACGGGGATATGGCACCCGCGCAATTGAGCTGCATAGAACTCGCTATCGAACAGAGGCAGTGGGTCGAACGCAATACCACGCCCGTTCAGCGTGTAGTGGTAGCTCGGTGATTTTGAGCTTGCCCCCGCAAAACGAA